>NZ_QAIJ01000351.1:0-6159 GCF_003060985.1 Stenotrophomonas sp. HMWF023 | reverse complement strand
TCGGAAGTGAAACGTAGCTGCGCCGATGGTAGTGTGGCCTAAGCCATGCGAGAGTAGGTCATCGCCAGGGTTTATACCCCAAAAACCCCGCTGCTCACGCAGCGGGGTTTTTCTTTGTGCGCGAGAAACCAATGCGTCGTGCCGGCCAGCGGCCGGAAACCCATGAACGTCACGCGGCGGCAGGCGGTTGCCGGCCAGCGGCCGGCACTACCGGGGCCCAGTAGGGATTGCGTATGCGGCCCAGCCTCACGCAGATAGCCGGTAGCCGCGCATGGGAAAGCGGCGCCCCTTGGGCGCCGCCTTCTGTGCAACTCAACTGCTGGTGGGCCCACTAGCTGCGCCGCAACGGCCGGTGCCCTCGGCCCTCATCATCGCGTCGCGGGCAGCCTTGAACGGATTGCCTTCGCATCCATTGAGCCAACGAACCCTGCCGCGAACGGCGCCCAATAAAAAGGCGGCGCCCTGCGGGCGCCGCCTTCCATGGAACATGGCGCAGGGTCTGCTCAGTCGATCAACGCGGCCTCGCGCTGCCGGAACACCGATACCGCCTGGTTCAGTGCGCCTGCCTGCGACTGCAGTTCCCGTGCCGCTGCAGTGGCTTCCTCCACCAGAGCCGCATTCTGCTGCGTGGCCTGGTCCATCTGCACCACCGTCTGGTTGATCTGCTCGATACCGGAAGACTGCTCCTGCGATGCTGCCGAGATCTCGCGCATCAGGTGGCTTACATTCTCCACGCCGCCGACGATGCCCCGCATGCGCTGTCCGGCATCGGCCACCAACTGGGCGCCCTCGCCGACCTGACGACCTGCCTCGTCGATGAGGACCTTGATCTCCTGAGCGGCTGCCGCCGATCGCTGCGCCAGCACACGGACTTCGCTGGCGACGACCGCGAACCCTCGCCCCTGCTCGCCGGCGCGTGCTGCTTCAACCGCTGCGTTGAGCGCGAGGATGTTGGTCTGGAAGGCAATGCCGTCGATCACGCCGGTAATGTCGCCGATCCGCTTCGACGCGCCTTCGATGGCCTGCATGGTGTCGACCACCCGCTGCATGGCGTGGTTGCCATCACTTGCTGCGCCCTGGGTGGTGGCGGCCAGCTCACTGGCCTGCCGCGCATGCGCTGCATTCTGGCGCACGGTGGCGGTCAGCTCCTCCATCGAAGCGGCGGTTTCCTGCAGATGCGCAGCCTGTCGCTCGCTGCGCTCGGACAGTGCGCCGTTGCCGGCGGCGATTTCGCTGGCAGCCGTGCTGATGGTGGTTGCGCAGTGCTGGATGTGGCCAACCATGCGCGCCAGCTGGTTCGCGGTGGCGTTGGCATCGCGCTGGATGGCGGCGAACGCGCCGTGATACTCGCCCTGCATGCGGCGGTCGAGATCGCCGTTGGCCATCGCCGACAGCATCTCCCGCACTTCGTCCACCGTGCTGCCCAGGGTATCCAGCAACTGGTTGATGCCACCGGTCAGGCCGTCGAGGAAGCTGGCGCCTTCGCTGGCCTGCAGGCGCTGTTCGAGATCACCGTGCGCGGCGGCATCGACAATCCCGGCAACGGCATTCTCCAGCGTCAGCTCATGGGTGCGGTCATGCCATTCCACCGCAAAGCCCAGGCGCGCGCCCTGTGCATCGAACACCGGGGTGACCACCTGCGCGAAATGCACCGGACCGATCCGCACCTTGCCGTGGTGCGTTGCCTGCAGCCCGTTGAGGATGCCGCGAATGCGGTCAGGGTTGGCATGGAAGCGATGGATGCTGCTGCCGACCAGCCGCTCTGCATCGAAATCGGGGAATGCCTGGCGCAGCGTGGCCTGCTGGTTGCGCAGCAGTGCCACCACCGAGCGGTTGACGTAGCGGATGACGTGATCGTTGTCGGCAATCATCATCGCCGTGCGCGAGGCATCAAGTGCCTGGCGGATCTGCGCGTTCTCGGCGTGCGCCTCGGCTTCGCGGCCACGCTGCACCTGCACATGACGTGCGGTATCGGCCAACGCGTGGGCCAGTGAACCAGGTGCGTAGCCGCGTGCATCGGCATGTGCGCCGAGGTCGGCGCCGGTGGCGATGTCGCGTGCCAATGCGGCCAGGCGATGCGGGCCGTGACCCAGCGCCTCGCTCTGTTGGCGCAGGCGCGCGGCGGTCTGGCCCAGAACCAGCGTCAGCACCGCCAGGGCAGTGGCGTTCAACAGCGGCGGCAGGACGGCCGCTCCTTCAAGCAACGGTGCCAGTACTGCAATGACGCCGATGGCGCCGGCCAGCCACAACGGCAGGCGGTCACGCTGGGTGAGCAGCACGCCCAGCAGCAGCGCGATCGGCAACGCGGCATTCAATCCGGCGATATGGCAGAGCAGGCCCAACTGCAGTGACAGCAGTACCGCCAGACCGTTGCGCGCGATGGCGTGGCCGGCTTGGCGCAAGCCCAGCCAGGCGGCTGGCAGCACCGCGGCGGCAACGGCGCTCGCAGCGGGCAGCGAAGTGCCGCGCAGAGCCAGCACAAGGCCGATCAACGCAAATACCACGCTACCCAGCAGCAGGCGACGATCGCCCCGCTGTGCCAGCTGTTGCAGATAAGGGACACGGCCCTGGTCGGGCGGGCGGGAGGACGCAATGGACATCGGCAACTCCTGGATCAACGGACGGCAGCGGCCATGCAACGCGCTGCGCGGATGAGCGCAACGACGGCAGGGTCGGGAAATTCGGGGAATGCGGCGCAGGCTGCGACGCGGAGGACAGACACCGTGACCACATCCTGTGGATGACGGTGCAGCAGACGGGACATGCGGTCTTCCTTGCAGAACCAGGAACGAGCCGCAGGCACAAAGGGCCTGCGTGCTGTGGGCGCAGGGGCCCACTACCGTTCTATCGGCCGCACTGGCGCAGAGTGAAGTACGCGCAGCCGACGATGGTCAGCGTGCGTTGCTGTTTCCGCTCAGGAATGCATCGATGACTGCGGCAACCTGTACCGGGTGCTCCATGTGCAGATGATGGTTGCCGGGGAATACCGCCAGGCGGCCATCACGCAGGTGCTGCAGGCGCTCGCTGCGCATCGGCTCGGGATAGTAAGACTGCGCAGGCGTGGCATAGATCACCTGGGTCGGGCAGCTGATGGCCTGCAGCAGGTTGTCGATCTGGCCTTCGCTGAGGCGGATCGCGGTGGGCAGCATCAGGCGCGGATCGCTGCACCAGCGATAGCCGCCTTCGACCGGCTCGACACCGCGTTCAACCAGCAGACGTGCGCAGCCTTCGCTGAGCTGGTTGGTCATCATCCGCGCACGGATCGGTGCGGCCAGATCCGGGAACACGCGCAGCTGCTTGCGTGCGAGTGCACGGGTGGCATCGACGTGTTCGCGCAGACGGTTGGCGGTGTCTTCTTCCGGTCCGCGCAGGCCGCCGAGCGCCTCGATGGCGACCAGGCGTTCGATACGATCACTGACCGCCGCGGTGAGGCTGGCGATGCCGGCACCCATCGAATGGCCCATCAGGGTGAACCGGTCCCAGCCCAGCGCGTCGGCGACATCGAGTACATGGGTGATCGCCGCCGGAGTGGTGTACACCGCACCAGTGGGCAGATGTGCGCTGTGGCCGTGTCCGGGCAGGTCGATCGCCACCAGGTCCAGTTGTGGCAGATGCGGCGCCAGCGGTACGAAGCTGGCCGCGTTGTCGAGCCAGCCGTGCAGGGCCAGCACGCGCGGTCCCTCGCCTGCACGGCGCAGGCCGGCAACGCGGACGCCCGCGACCTGCAGTTCAAACGGCTGCAGGGTCATGCCAGCGAGGCCACGGCCAGCCGAGCCAATGCGCGGGCGTGTTCCGGTTCGGCGTTGAGGCAGGGGATGTAACGCATCTGCGCGCCGCGCTCGGCCAGTGTTTCGGTGAAGCCCATGGCGACTTCTTCCAGTGTTTCCAGGCAGTCGGTGGCAAACCCGGGGCAGACCACATCGATCTGTTTCACCCCCGCTTCGGCCAGCTCCCACAGGCTGGGTTCGGCGTAGGGCTGCAGCCAGCGTTCGCGGCCGAAGCGCGACTGGTAACCCATCTGCCAATCATCCGCGCCCAGGCCCAGCGCCGCGGCGATCGCGCGTGCACTGGCCTCGCAGCGCTGCGGATAGGGATCGCCGGCATCGGCAAGGCGCTGCGGAATGCCATGGAAGGAGAACATCAGCTTCTGGCCGCGACCCTGCTGCTGCCAATAGCGCTGGATCGAGCCGGCGACGGCGGCAACCCAGTCGGGATCGATCGAATAGTCCTGCACCAAGCTGACCATGACCTGCGGGTTCCTGCGCTGCCACGCATCCACGCGGTCTTCGACCGAGGCGGTGGTGGTGGTCGAATATTGCGGATACAGCGGCAAGACCACGACGCGGCGCACGCCCTCGCTGGCCAGCCGATCCAGTTCGGTGGTCAGCGCCGGTTCGCCGTAGCGCATCGCGTGGCGCACGCGCAGCGTCGGCAGCAGCGTCTGCATCGCCTGCGCCAGTTGGCGGGTATGGACCATCAGCGGCGAGCCTTCCGGCAGCCACACCTGGGCGTACTTGGCGGCCGAACGACCACTGCGCAGCGGCAGTATCAGGCCGCGCAGCAGGGGCTGCCACAGCAGTGCGGGTATCGCGACCACACGCGGGTCGGACAGGAATTCGGCCAGGTAACGACGAACAGCGGGAGCCGTCGGCGTCTCGGGCGTGCCTAGGTTGACCGCCAGTACGGCGGTATCGGGTGCGTCGAGCATGGGCGGTATTGTCGCCGATTCCATCGTCACGTCGGCATGCAGGGTTCGCATCGATGTCATCGATGAGGTAAATGTGAGCAGGCAACGCTCATTGGGGATTCATCACATCACCACTAATTTCAGTCACTTGCTATATCTTCCTATGGACTGACTTCTGGAGCCTGCCATGCGTCGCCCGATCCAAGCCCTGCTGATCGCCGCCAGCCTGCTGTCCAGCCAGGCCATGGCCGGACCGCAGGAAGACCAGCGCGCCCGCAACGCGGTGCGTGTACTGGCTGAAATCCAGGGAATCCCTGAACAGGGTATTCCAGACAAATTGCTCGACGAAGGCCGCGCGGTCATCGTCATTCCCGACACGATCAAGGCCGGTCTGGTGATCGGCGGACGCCGTGGCCACGGCCTGATGTCGGTGCGCATGCCCAATGGTGCGTGGTCAAACCCGGTATTCATCAAGCTCACCGGCGGCAGCATCGGCTTCCAGGCCGGCGTGCAGTCCTCCGACGTGGTGCTGGTGTTCCGCAACGACCGCAGCCTGGACAATCTCGTCAACGGCAAGTTCACGCTCGGCGCCGATGCCGGCGTGGCTGCCGGCCCGGTCGGCCGCAATGCCGCCGCCGCCACCGATGGCCAGTTGAAGGCCGAAATCTGGTCGTGGTCGCGCGCCCGCGGCCTGTTCGCAGGCGTGGCCCTGGATGGCGCGATCCTGCAGATCGACGATGCCGCCAACCTCGACGCCTACGGCAGCAACACCACGCCGCGGATGATCTTCGAGGGCCGCGCTGCAGGCTCGCCGTCGATGGATGTGGTCGCCTTCCGTGATCGCCTGGAAGAGGCCACCTACGCGGCGCGCAACAACCGCAACGGTGGCAATGCCGCACCGCGTCCGGCCGCCGCTGCAGCGCCCGCCCCGGCGCCTGTTCAGGCAGCACCTGCGGCACCGGTTGAAGCGACCACGGCGCCGTTGCAGGCCGTGCCGCAGACCCCGCCGCCGGCCCAGCAGGGTTTCCAGCCGGTCAACGACGGTGAAATCCGCACTGAAACGCTGGGCAACAACTGACTTTCGCCACGCGCGCCGGCTTACAGCCGGTGCGCTATGCTCGGCAATCTGATCACTAACGTAACGAGCGACTTATGGGCAGTTTCAGCATCTGGCATTGGTTGGTCGTGCTCGTCATCGTCCTGCTGGTGTTCGGCACCAAGCGCCTGACCAGTGGTGCCAAGGATCTCGGCTCGGCGGTCAAGGAATTCAAGAAGGGCATGCACGACGAAGACAAGCCGAACGCACAGTTGGGCGACGAGTCGCGCAGCCAGGACGCCGCGCGCACCGCGCAGGACGAGCACGACCGCAACGCGCGTTGATCCGGAGCGGTTGCGGTGTTTGATATCGGCTTCAGCGAACTGCTGGTGATCGCGGTTGTCGCCTTGGTGGTGCTCGGACCTGAGCGCCTGCC
>NZ_QAIJ01000089.1:0-3277 GCF_003060985.1 Stenotrophomonas sp. HMWF023 | reverse complement strand
ATGCCCCCATGAGTGCGATCAACGAGATTTCCCGCCCTTACGGCCCAAGGCCCCATGCCATGCACATTGATTCGATTCGCCTGGTCAACTTCCGTTGCCACAAGGATCTGACGGTCAATTTCAATGATCGGTTCAACGTAATCGTGGCGGTCAATGGTGGGGGAAAGACGTCGCTGTTGAGGGCGATCTGCACAGCGTTGTCTCAACCATTGTCGTTTATGGGCGTGCATTCCAGCCCAGTGATGGGTAGCGACAGTGTCCGGGTGGAAACCCATATGCATGGCGGACGCTACAGGTTTGAAGAGACATATCCGGTCAAACTGCAGGTAAATGCCACAGCTTCCAATCGTACCTTTGTATGGCAGTCCCAGAAGGAAAGTGCCATTCAACACCCGCAGTTTGCCGGAGAGGAGGCGATTCAGAATTTTCAAAAGTGGGCTTCGGGAGAAGATTCCGAAGCGTTGCCCGTTTTTGCGTTTTACGCGGCTGGTCGCATCTGGCCAACGTCCCAACCACATCATCTTCAAGCCGCACTTACTCAAAGCTCCCGTCTCGATGGCTACGAAGCTTGGTGGAACGCGTCGCAGGCTGCCTCATTGCCACTCTGGCTGATCGCGAAGTGCATAGAACGTATGCAGATCGCATCGGAGACGGGCGGCCGTCTCGACGACGTACGAGATGATGAGCTTGCGTTGATCAATGATGCCTTGGCCGCGGCACTCGAGCATTTCCGTGGAATCAAGTTCGATATGAAACGCGGCTCGCTGCTGGTCGAGTGGACGGACCGTTTAGAACCCGATCTATTCAATGATCTGAGCGACGGACAGCGTTCGATGATTTTCCTGGTAGCTGACATTGCACGCCGCATCTGCTTGCTCAATCCGCAGCTGGGCATGGAGGCGCTACAGAGAACACCTGGCGTCGTCCTGATTGATGAGTTGGATGTGCATCTGCACCCCCACTGGCAGCGCCTGTTGGTTCGCGGCCTCAAGGCCGCCTTCCCGTCCGTCCAGTTCATTACCGCCAGCCATTCGCCTCAGATCATTGGCGAACTCCGTCCCGACGAGATCATCCTGCTTTCGAAGGAAGGCGTGAGCCAGCCACAGGTCAGCTACGGACTAACCTCCTCCCAGGTATTGCAGGACATCATGGGTGCAGAAGCCCGTACCCCGGTGGTCGAAGATAAGCTGGAGGAAGTTTTCAACCTGATCCAGCAGGGCCTGCTGGATCAGGCTCGTGCAGCGCTGGATAGGCTCGCGCGTATTGCCGACGGTGTTCCTGAGTTGGACAAGGCGCGTTCGGCGCTGAAGCGCAGGGAGATCATCGGGCGATGAGGAGCGTCATCAAGGGCCATGAACCCGCAGCGTTCACTGCGTGGAAGACCCTCGCAAACGCGGAGTGGGTGCCGAGCTATGACATCCTGCAGAATCCCCAGAAGGCAGAACTGCATGCTGCCCTCGTCACGGAGCAGTGGGGAACGTGCTGCTATTGCGGTAGAGCCATCACTACCAGCGAAAGCCATATCGAGCATTTCGCTCCTCAGGAACACTACCAGGAGCTGGAGCTTGATTTCGCCAATCTTCACGCCTCCTGCATCCGCAACACAGAACCACGGGCACCTTTGCACTGCGGGCATGGCAAGGGTAGTGAATATGACCCGATCCTCGTCATTTCGCCTGTCGATCCTCACTGCGAAGCCCGCTTCATCTATAACCGCTACACGGGCGGAATCTCGGCCAGCAAACCCGGGGATGCTTCGGCCGAGTACATGATCGATCTGCTCAAGCTGGACATCGACTTCCTGCGCATCCGGCGGAGAGAAACGCTGGAAGGCATGTTCGATGATGAGTTTGAAGAAACCGCGACTATCGACGAACTGGAGCACCTTGCTCAACGCGCGACATCCGCTGATTCAACAGGACGCCGCGTCTCATTTGGGCATGTACTGGCTCGACGTGCACGGGAATTGATCGCGCTGAAGCAGCAGGCTGCCTGATTCAAGCACCCTGCCATTGCGGGTAGTGCCGGCCGCTGGCCGGCACCCACAAGCCCCCTGGAATCAGTGCGCCATGCCGCGGGTGATCGCCGCAGCACGTTCCTTCAGCTGCGCCACCGCGTCGGGGATCATCTCCATGCCCACGTCCAGACCCGGGTTCAGTACCAGGCCGACGCCCTCGCCGATGCCCGACAGCAGCGCATGCACCGCGATGGGCATGGCATGGGCGAACTGCGGCAGCTGCTCATGCCAGATTTCCGCGCGCTCGGGCGCAGTGAACACCGCAAACATCGGCTCGCCGCCCTCGCTGGTCAGCACCAGCGGCGAAATGCTCTCGTCCCAGGCACCGTCTTCACCGATGGCCTTGTCCAGCAGCACGAACACCGGCGCGGTCAGCAGACCATCAAGGAACTGCGAGGCCGTGAGGGTTCCGTCCTGGGCCTGCAACAGGCGCACTTCCAGATCGTTGGCGGGTTCGAACGGCGTTTCGTGGTCCATGGTCGGTTCCGGTACGTGATTGCTGGCTGCAACTTTAGCAGGCCGCGTCCTCAACCACCGTGCCCCTGCCGCCACATCCACCCCGCCACTGCCAGCCCGGCCACCACCACCAGCATCACCGGCAGGCCGAAACGGTGCCGCCACGGGATCGGCACCCCGCCCAGCTGCTGGTCCATGCTTTCGGTATCCAGCACCCAGCCATGCTCGCAGCCGGTGCAGGCCAGCTCGTAGCGGCGCTGGTAGACGAAGCCGAACAGCAGGTCGATGCGCGCCATCTTGTAGCGCAGCTGCGGGGCGAACTCGGTTTCAGCCTGGCAGCGCAGGCAGTGGTGTGCTTCGGTGGGGCCGACAATCAGCACCCGTTCGTGCTGGCCGATCAGCAACATGGCTCAGCCCTCCTTGCAGGTGGGCTGGGCCAGCAGCCAGGCTTCGGCCGCAGCCACCGTGGCAGCATCGCCGACGGTGGCCTGGTCCGGCGCGATCTTCCGCCCGTCGCCATGTCCATTGCGATCGCGCATGACGCTGGTGGTCAGCACCAGCGCGCTGCCGTCCACCAGCCGGCGCACCACGTTGGCAGTCGATACGCCCGCCGTGGGCTGGCCGAAACTGCGGGTCTGCGCGCGGCCGCGGAACGCCAGAACGGTCGCCTCGCCGGAACTGGCGGTGCGCGGGCCGGTCAACACTGCCACCGGTGCGCCAACAAGGCTGGGTAGATAGCCGGGCTGGCCGAAATCCAGACCCGTCGCATCGCCCATGCGCACGCCGCTGGCGGTGGTCTGCCAC
>NZ_QAIJ01000350.1:0-3397 GCF_003060985.1 Stenotrophomonas sp. HMWF023 | reverse complement strand
TCGACTTCGATTCGTTGAGTCTGGACGCGGTTGCGCTATCGGTTGAGGATCGCGAATGCAGGTTGACATTCGTCAATCGTTACGACCCGTCATCTTTCGCCCCCGTTGTGATCCTGTTTTCCAGCGTAACTTCATGTGTAGTTAAATTGAGCGCTTTGGTTGGTGTGAGAGCGCGTACTGGTGGTAGTGCGGGATTTTATGATGATAGGGTCAGGTTCTATTTTGGGAATAATTTCATTGAGATTGTGTCGGATTCGTGACTATTGTTTTCGAAGATCTTTTGACTGGCTTGGTCGCATCTTTGTCTGCCCGTTGCGTTGATTCAAATGATGGTTTTTGAGTGTCATCTTGGCGCGGTTTCGACCGTGCTAGATGTTCTTCCGAGCTCATTTGGCGGTTCATGTGCCGAAGTTGAGCGTTTGCGCAGGCTTGTCTGCTGGAACCAGCGCAGTACATTGCTGCCTGCCAAAGCAGTTCCGTCCTCGCAGTAACGTTCACTCCATGCTGCGGCGGTAGATCATTGAGATAGAGGCGGGAATCGACCGCGATCAGGTGCAGGTCGTAGAGCATGCACTTTTCAGCTGGTGTGGTTATTGATGGGGACTGTGTGTTAGCGCTAGTGCCATTCGTCTATACCGCGCGTGCAGCGCTTCCACCTGCGCCTGCAGGTCATCCGAATGGCCTTCGTTGACCACCACGTCATCGGCCAGTGCCTAGCGCTGTGTGCGGCTGGCCTGGGCGGTAATCATCTGGTCGGCCAGGGCCACATCGATGCCGTCGCGCTGCATCAATCGCGGGTGCTGCACGGCCTCGGGCGCATCGACCAGCAGGATCCGGTCCAGCCACGCATACACCTGGCGGCCGCCGACCTCGGTCAAAAGCGGAATCGCCGCCAGCGCCTAGGGGCTGGCGGCCTCCTTGCATTGCTGCTGCATCAAGCGCCGGATCGCCGAATGCTCTACCTAGATGGCGTGGACCGGGCCGGCGACCTTCTGATCTATGCAGAAGGGCTTGGTGACCGTCTGGGGTATGACGGGTTGATTCAACGGCCGAAGGCAAAAGATGCCAGTGCGGCCGTCATTGCCAATGCCGGAGAGCGCTGCAGCTGATCGATAGCTCCTGCCCCGGTAGAGGCCAACCTTGGTTGGCCCCTTGAAAGCTGCCCCCCAAGGTGGGCAGCTACCAGAGCGGTTGCCTGCCCCAGGCCGTGACTTCCCGCCGATTGTCGCCACCGCCATGAGCGCGTAGGGTGCGGTCAACCCTGTCCTGGAGTGCTCCATGAAGCCGATCGCGCTTGCCATCGCCCTGGCCCTGACCGCGGCCCCACTGCTGTCGGCCCCACCGGCCCTGGCCGCACCGGCCGCCAAGGCCTCTACGCCGGCCAGCCCGGCCTGGGTCGCGCGCAGCAACGCGCTTGCGCAGATCCTGCTGGATGCCCAGGGCCCGTTCCAGCCCGAGGAAACCGGCTTCTTCGGCGTGCCCGGCTACGACGACAAGGTCGCCGACCTCGGCCCGGACAATGACAAGCGCTATCGCGCCGCGATGGCCAAAGCCCGCGACGAGCTGAAGGCCAAGCTGGCGAGCGAGAAGGATCCCAACGTCCGCCAGGACCTGGAGATCATGATCGCCGCCGCCAACCAGAACATCGAAGGCAGCGAGCTCAACCAGAAGTACCTGCTGCCGTGGCGCGATGCGCCGCAGAGCGTGTTCAGCGGCCTCAACCTGCTGCTGTCCGACCAGGTGCCGGCCGAGCGCCGGGCCAAGGCGGTCGATCGCCTCAAGGCATACGCGGGCCTGCAGCCGGGTGGCACCGCGTTCACTACGCTGGCCCGTCAGCGCTACGAAGAGCGTCTGAAGGACAGCACGCTGCTGCAGCCGACGAAGATCGAAGTGCAGCAGTCTCTGGACAACGTCGAGACCTACATCACCGGTATCGAGTCGCTGCTGAAGAAGTACCAGGTTGCTGGTGCCGACGAGGCGATGAAGGCGCTTGCCGCACAGATGAAGGAATACGCCGCATGGACCCGCAAGGAGGTGCTGCCGAAGGCACGTGCCGATGCGCGCCTGCCGGCCCCGCTGTACGCGTATCAGCTCAAGCAGGTCGGTATTGATATCGACCCGAAGCTGCTGATGCAGCGCGCGCAGCTGGAGTTCATGGAAACGCGCTCGGCGATGCGCCAGCTGGCACCGCTGGTGGTGAAAGAGAAGGGCCTGAAGGTCAGTGACCCCAGCGACCCGGTGGCGGTGATCCGCGCGCTGAAGGGCGAGAAGATCGCCGATGACCAGCTTGAAGGCCATTACCGCAAGGTGATCGATGCCATCGATCCGCTGATCCGCGAACATCGCATTGTCGATGTGCCGCAGCGTGCGATGCAGATGCGCCTGGGCTCGGCCGCCGAAAGCGCTGCCAGCCCGGCACCGCATTTCCTGCCTGCGCCGCTGGTCAACAACACCGGGCAGCAGGGCACCTTCGTGCTGCCGCTGGGCAACCCGGCGGCCGGTGCCGGCGCGCAGTACGACGACTTCAACTTCGGTTCGGCGGCGTGGACACTGAGCGCGCATGAAGGCCGCCCGGGCCACGAACTGCAGTTCACCGCGATGGTCGAGCGTGGCGTGTCGCTGGCGCGCACGATGTTCGCGTTCAATTCGGTGAACGTGGAAGGCTGGGCGCTGTACGCCGAAGCGGAGATGGTGCCGTACGAGCCGCTGGACGGGCAGATGATCGCGCTGCAGTTCCGCCTGCTGCGTGCCGCCCGCGCGATGCTGGACCCGATGCTCAATCTTGGCCTGACCGACCGTGCCAACGGCGAGCGCGTGCTGATCGAGCAGGTGGGTCTGTCCAAGGCGATGGCCACCCAGGAACTGGACCGCTACATGGTGCGCATGCCGGGCCAGGCGGGCAGCTACTTCTACGGCTACACCCGCATCCTCGAACTGCGCATGCAGACCGAGCTGGCACTGGGCGCGAAGTTCGACCGTCTGGCGTTCAACAACTTCCTGCTCGACCAGGGCCTGTTGCCGCCGGACCAGCTGGCCGAAGCGGTGAACCAGGTGTTCGTGCCGAAGTACCGGTAGCGCCGGGCCACGCCCGGCGAGCGCAGCGGAAGGGAAGAGACGCCGGGCATGGCCCGGCGCTACCCGCGGTGACCCGTGCGGGTCACCGCTGCGGTTGCGGGGTGATCGTCTGCGTCGGCAGGCGTGCCGGCGGCGCCGGATTAGGCACCCAGATCGCCACGCCGGCCGCGCGTTTCTGCGTGGTCGGTATGCCGATGCCCACGCCGCCGCCGACGTGCGAACCGTAACTGCCGGCACCCACCGACATGCCGACCGGTGAGCCGCTGCTGCCCACGCCCATCAGGATCACGCCGTTGGCACCGAGCGCAGCCGCTTCGCGCTT
>NZ_QAIJ01000008.1:0-4360 GCF_003060985.1 Stenotrophomonas sp. HMWF023 | reverse complement strand
GTGGAACAGACCGACATCCGGTGACCGCACAGGTGCATCGCCGGGAAATACCGCCCGACAAGCGTGCGGAACTCCTCCAGGTACAGTTCCTTGACGTGATACTCGTTGTGGTAGCCGGCACGATCGGAGTAGACCTCCTTGTTGGGCGAGGACATGATCATCACGCCATCCGGCCGCAGAACGCGGCGGATCTCGGACATCATTTCTTCCTGCTCGTACAGGTGCTCGATGGTCTCGAACGACACCACGACATCAACACTGTCATCGGGAAGCGGAATGGCCGCGGCGGAGCCCTGCAGGTACTTCAGGTTCGCTATGTCGGCATAACGTTCGCCCGCATGCGCAACGGCATCATTGGAGATGTCGACACCGCGGACAGAACGCGCGCGTCCGGCAAGCATCGCGCTGCCGTAGCCTTCGCCGCTGGCCACATCGAGCACGTCCTTGCCTTCCACCAGGGGAAGACACCACGCATATCGATGCAGATGTTCCTGGCGGATGACACCGTGTTCGGTGGGGACGAAGCGTTCGCCGGTGAACTCGATCATCAGGATTCCTTGGTGACTTCGATGGCAAGCATGGGCAACCCCACCAGGCCGAAACGCATGGTCTCGTCGATCGCGCGGAACTCCAGCGCGTCATGAATCCAGTGCTGTTGGGTGTGGTCGTGCTGGTCACCGGAGGCCACCGCTGCATCGATCATGTAAGAGCCGGACGGCATTACCGGCATGCGGAACAGGAACGAAGCCACGACAGACTCACCGGCCTGCCCACCCACCGGTGCGTCCTTGCAGGCGAAATAGCTGTTGTCGCCAAACAATCTCTGGCCCAGTCGATCCTTCACGTAGAAGCCAACGATGAGGCTGTGCAGCGGCTGCATGAGCTCAACCCGGACGCGCAGGCGGACCAGCTCGCCACCCTCGGCCATGCCCAGCGGTGCGCCGTCCTGATCGGTCAGTGCCACATCGACGATGCGCGCACCCTGCGTGCCAAACTCCTGGCCGACGTTTTCCGGGTCGAATTCGAACAGGGCGATCCGGTTGCTGACGCCCGCTTCGCGCAGGGCATCATGACGGAAGTCGGGGGCATCGGACGCGAGCCTGCGCGACTTCTTTTCCACCTTGACGTCCTCGACACCGGCTTCGCGACGCCCGACCACATGCTGCTCGGTCATGTACGCCTCGATCACCTGCTGCGACGTACCGGACAGGCGCATCTGACCATTCTGGAGCCATACCGCACTCTCGCAGAGGTTGGTCACCGCCGCCGCATCGTGACTGACGAACAGCAGCGTGCCGTTCTTCTGGAACTCGCGCAGGAAACGCATGCACTTCTGCGAGAAGAAGGCATCGCCTACGGCAAGCGCCTCATCGATGATCAGGATGTCGGCATCGACGTGGGCGATCACCGCGAAGGCCAGCCGCACCGACATGCCGCTGGAGTAGCTGCGCACCGGCTGGTCAATGAACTCACCGATGTCGGCGAAGGCAAGGATGCTGTCCATGCGCGCTTCGATCTGGGGCCGGGTCAGGCCCAGGATCGTGGCGTTGAGATAGACATTCTCGCGCCCGGTGAATTCCGGGTTGAAACCACTACCAAGCTCCAGCAGCGCCGCCACGCGACCCTTGACCGTGATGTGGCCTTCGGTCGGGTTGAGGGTACCGGCGATCATCTGCAGCAGCGTGGATTTGCCCGAGCCGTTGCGACCGACGATGCCCACGGTCTGCCCACGACGGATCGAGAAACTGACACCACGCAGTGCCCAGAAATCCTTGTAGAAGGACTTGCGCTTGCCCGCCAGGGCCTGCAGGAGACGGTGCGAGGGACGCTCGTACATGTGGTACGACTTGCCCACGCCCTGTACGTCGATGACGACGTCATTGTCGATACGGTCAGAGGACATCGGCAAAACCCACGCGCAGCTTGTTGAACATGCGATGGCCCAGCAGGGCGACCGTGCAGGCGATGAGCGTGTAGATGCCAAGCCCTGCCCAGTCGGGCATACGGCCCCAGATCACCACTTCGCGCACCTGGTCGATGATGAAAGTCAGCGGGTTCAGTTCGAACACGATGCGGTAGCTTTCGGGTACGGATTCAACCGGCACGATGGCCGATGACAGGAACAGCATCGCTGCCGCGATCACGCCGGCGATCTGGCCGATGTCGCGCAGGTAGACACCCAGCGATGACACGATCCAGCCGATGCCCACCGTCAGGATCACCAGCGGCATCACCACCAGCGGCAGCAGGGCTGCCGTGGCCGGAACGCTGCCCTTGATGAACAATTGCAGCAGCAGCAGCACCACCATGTTCATCAACAGGTGGAACAATGCCGAGAAGGTCATGCTCCAGACAAGGATATCCAGCGGGAACACCACCCGCTTCACATAGCCGGTATTGGAAACGATCAACTGCGGTGCGCGGGTGAAGCACTCGGCGAAGAAGCCGTGCACGGTCAGGCCCGCGAACAGGATCAGGGCGAAATCGGTGGTCGAACCGGTGGAGCCCGGCCAACGCCCCTTCATGACGAAGCCGAAAGCCAGGGTGTAGACCAACAGCATCAGGAAAGGGCTGATCAGCGACCACAGCAGACCAAAACTGGCGCCGCGGTAACGGCCCAGGACTTCGCGCTGGCTCAGCTCGAAGGTCAGCGAGCGATGCTTGCCGAATACCGAGAGAATCCCCATCAGCCGACCTTCTGCGTCAGCGCCTGTTCCAGATCCAGCTGCAGGTCCCCCAGATCCTCCACACCCACGCTCAGCCGCACCAGCGCATCGCTGATGCCCAGCTGCTCACGGCGTGCCACCGGGATCGAGGCATGAGTCATCACCGCCGGGTGGTTGACCAGGCTTTCCACCCCACCCAGCGACTCGGCCAGGGTGAACAGTTCGGTCTTCTCGCAGAAGCGCTTGGCCGCTTCGAAACCGCCCTTCAGCACGATCGAGACGATGCCGCCGTAGCCGTTCATCTGCTTGCCCGCCAGCGCATGCTGCGGGTGCGAGGCCAGGCCCGGGTAGATCACCTTTTCCACCGCCGGGTGCTTTTCCAGCCACTGTGCCAGCGCCATCGCGTTGGCGCAGTGCGCCTTCATGCGCAGCGGCAGGGTCTTCAGGCCACGCAGCGCCAGGAAGCTGTCGAACGGCCCCTGCACGCCACCCACAGAATTCTGCAGGAAGGCCATCTGCTCAGCCAGTTCGGCGTTGTCACCGACCACGACCATGCCACCGACCATGTCCGAGTGGCCATTGAGGTACTTGGTGGCCGAGTGCAGCACCAGGTCCGCGCCCAGCTCCAGCGGACGCTGCAGCATCGGCGAGGCGAAGGTGTTGTCGACCACCACGATCAGGCCATGGCGCTTGGCGATGGCGGCGACCGCGGCGATGTCGACGATCTTCAGCATCGGGTTGGTGGGGGTCTCGATCCACACCATCTTCGTCTTCGACGTGATCGACGCTTCGAACGCCGCCAGATCAGTCAGGTCGACAAAGCTGAAGTCCAGCCCGGCGGTGCGGCGACGCACACGCTCGAACAGGCGGAAGCTGCCGCCATAGATGTCGTCCATCGCCACCACGTGGCTGCCGGCATCCAGCAGTTCGATCACCGTCGAGCTTGCGGCCATGCCCGAAGCAAAGGCGAAGCCGCGGGTACCGCCTTCCAGCGAAGCCACGCAACGCTCGTAGGCGAAGCGGGTCGGATTGTGCGTGCGCGAGTACTCGAAGCCCTGGTGCTCGCCCGGGCTGGACTGCGCATAGGTCGAGGTGGCGTAGATCGGCGGCATCACCGCGCCGGTGCTCGGGTCGGGCGACTGGCCGCCATGGATGGCCAGGGTGGCCAGCGCCAGCGCGCGGTCCGGGGAAGAAGCGTTGGACATGTCGTTTCCTGATTGGCGCCGATGACCGGCGCCGTCGAAGGAGCGGGAGTCTATCAGCGCGGCCTTAACGAGCTTTGACGCGGATAAACCGGAATTCAGCAGCGATCTGCGGCGATAAACGCCTTACTGAACGCGCCGACGCAGGTAATTCAGCAGGTCGATGCGGGTGATCAGGCCCAGGAAGGCATTGCCATCCATCACGATGGCCACCTGGCCGCGGTCGAACACCGGCAGCAGCGCCTCGATGGGCGACTTAACATCCAGGCGATCCAGCTTGCTGACCATCGCGGTGGCCACCGGGTCGCGGAAGCGTGCTTCATCGCCATAGACATGCAGCAGCACGTCGCTTTCATCGACGATGCCGACCAGCTGGTCGCCGTCCATCACCGGCAGCTGCGACACGTCATACAGCTTCATGCGCTGGTAGGCGGTGGTCAGCAGATCGTTCGGGCCGATCACGACCGTGTCGCGCTGGCCGTACGGGCGCAG
>NZ_QAIJ01000088.1:0-1690 GCF_003060985.1 Stenotrophomonas sp. HMWF023 | reverse complement strand
GATCATGATCGTACGCAGCACGATCGCACCCAGGATGCCGATGATCAGCACCTTCTGGCGCTGTTCCTCCGGCACCGCGAAGTAGCTCATGATCATCAGGAAGACAAAGATGTTGTCCACCGCCAGCGCCTTCTCGACCAGGTAGCCGGTCAGGAACTCCAGGCCGACCTTGTTGGCCACGACCTGGCCGGCGGTCTCGTTCAGGTAGAACCAGAGGCCGCCGTTGAAGGCCAGCGCCAGCGCGACCCAGCCGATGGACCACCACAGGGCCTCCTTGAAGGTGACCTTGTGCGGGCCACCATGGCGCATCAATACGAGGTCGACCAGCAGGGCGATGACCACCACCGCTGCGAAGCCGCCCCACAACCACAAATTACCGATCGTCTGCATGGGTTTGTCCGTTGGGAAAATGAAAAATGCCTCAAGCCGGACGGCGAGGATCTGCAACGGAGGATCGGGAGGGGATCCAGGGACAGAGCTTCGCCAGTACGGCGAAGGTCTCGCTCGCAGTTCCGATGGGCCGGAACTGCCGTTGCACCGGAGCCTGCGGGCTCGAATTGACGGCGACAACGTCTGGGAGCTACTCCCCTTCTGCCGCCGATTCTGCGGCCTGGCCGGGCCGGCGTCAAATGCCCGGGCCCTCACCGGATTTCCGGCGTCCGGCGCCCCCCGGCTACAATAGGTGGATGAATACCCCCCTTCCCGTTGTCCGCCTCAAGAACGCGTGGCGTTCCAGCCACCCGTGGATCTTCCAGAAACTGGTCGAGAAGCCGACCGTCCGGCCCAAGCCCGGCTCCCTCGTCGACGTCGTCGGCGTGGATGGCGAGTTCATCGGCCGTGGCTTCTACAACGGGCATTCGCGTATTGCCGTACGCATCCTCGAAACCGACCCGCAGATCCCGGTGGACGCGGGCTGGTTCTCGCGCAAGATCGCCCAGGCGGTGTCGCTGCGTCGTGAGGTGCTGAAGCTTGATGCGGTGTCCGACGCATGGCGCGTGGTGCACAGCGAAGGTGACGGCCTGTCCGGCCTGGTGGTGGACCGTTACAACGACCTGGTGGTGGTGGAGTTCTTCGCCGCCGGCATGTTCCGCCACCGCGAGTGGATCTACGACGCCCTGCGCGAACAGTTCCCGGGTTGCCGCTTCCACAGCTTCGCCGACGAACACGTGCAGAAGCAGGAAAGCTTCGACTTCCACGGCAACACCACCACCGAAGCGTCGGTGATCACCGAGTACGGCATCAAGTTCCGCGCCGACCCGGCCGGTGCGCACAAGACCGGTTTCTTCGCCGACCAGCGCGAGAACCGTGAGTGGCTGAGCCAGCAGGTGGAAGGCAAGAGCGTGCTCGACCTGTGCTGCAACACCGGCGGCTTCGCCGTGTATGCGGCCGCGCGTGGTGCATCGGAAGTGGTCGGCATCGACATCGATGAAGACGTCATCCAGATCGCCAAGGGCAATTCGCGTCTGAACAACGTGCGCCCGAAGTTCGTCCAGTCCGACATCTTCCCGTGGCTGCGTGATGCGGCCAATCGCGGCGAGAAGTACGACGTGGTGATCCTGGACCCGGCGAAGATGACCCGCGATCGCGAGCAGGTGATCACCGCGCTGAAGAAGTACCTGGACATGAACAAGCTGGCGCTTGGCGTGGTCAAGCCAGGTGGCCTGTTCGCCACGTTCTCCTGCACCGGCCT
>NZ_QAIJ01000087.1:0-2614 GCF_003060985.1 Stenotrophomonas sp. HMWF023 | reverse complement strand
TCCTTGGGGGCTCGATGGCGCCATCCATGGCGCCAACGGTCCTGCCAGCCCACACCGCCCCACCTCTGACAGATTCCGATGGCTGTGGGTAGGTGTCGACCTTGGTCGACACATCTGTCAGATATCGAAATGAATCTGGGGTCAGATCCGTTTTCCTGCGGAAAACTGTCGAAGGCGGGGTGGTGTCGGATTGCGGGGTGTCAGCCGCATGGATGCGGCTGCCAAGCCCCCAGGGATGGGTTTACGGCGTCCCCCGCAACCGGACACACCCCGCCATCCCACAGGAAACCCGCTTCGGCTGTTGCTGTTGCCGTTGCTGCGGCCTCTGCGGGTGCCGGGTGCAACCCGGCCGACACCCACCCGATGCTACGCTGTGGCCACCGACAACCACGGAGGCGGGATGGGGGCGATCGTGTTGTTGCCGCTCGGCGTGGACGACGCGGTGCTTGACCGCTGCCTTGCCGCGCTCGATGCCGGTACCGCAGCGGGCACATCGATCTGGCTGGGCGATGACGCGCAGGCCGGGCCACGTGCGCAGGCGGTGGTCGAACACTGGCTGGCACATACCCCGCTGCAGGCCGAATACACCCGCCGCGCCAGACCCCTCGGCGAGGTCGCCCACCTGGACGAAATGCTGCGTGCCTGCGATGGCCTGGACGTCGCGGTGCTGGCCCCGGACAGCGTGCCTGCTCCAGGATGGTTGCAGCAGCTGCAGGCCACGTTCGCTCGTGACGCCGCCATCGCCACCGCCACGCCGTGGTGCAATGTGGGCGAAACCGCTGCGTGGCCGCGGTTGGGCGAGCTCAACCCCGAACCGAGCGACCCGGCGCTGCTGGCCAACGTCTGCGCCGCACTGCCGGCCCTGCACCCCGAACTCCCCTCGGCAGTCACTCACGCCGTGCTGGTGCGCGCCAATGCGCGGCGGCGCGCCGGCGGCCTGGATGCAGAAAGCTACCTCGGCTGGAACGCGGCGCTGGTCGATCTGAGCCTGCGCATGGCCGGCCTCGGTTGGCGCAACGTGCTGTGCGAGAACGCCTTCGTCAGCCGTGCCAGTGAAGCGCCCAGCCGCGACGGCGATCTGGAGGCACTGGCCGCGCGCTGGCCGGGTTGGGTACCGCGGTTGGCTGACTTCCTGATGCACGATCCGCTGCACGCGTTGCGCCAGGACCTGCAGCACAACCTGCAGCAGGCGATAATGCCGCGCGGGCAGGGCGACCTGTTCGTGCCGCCATCACCGCTGGAGCCGCCTGTTTGAATTCCGCCATTGCCGCCATCGTCGTCACCTACCAGAGCGGCAGCACCATCGATGCCTGCCTGTCGCGACTGCGCCAGGCGCAGGATGTGGCCGAGATCCGGGTGATCGACAACGGTTCGCTGGATGACACCCTGGAGGTCGTGCAGCGCCACGCCAGTCACGATCCGCGTGTCCGTTTCATCGCCAACCCGGACAATCCGGGTTTCGCCGCAGCCAACAACCAGGGCGTTGCCGATTCACGCAGCCCGTGGCTGGCCTTCATCAATCCCGACCTGATGGTCGACGTCGATACCCTGGCCGCACTGCGTGACCGTGCCGGGGCGGTGGGCGATTGCCTGCTGGGTGTGGAGCAGGTGGACGAACACGGCCAGGCCGATGAAGCGGTACGTCGTCGTGATCCGGACTTCCTCGCCATGCTGCGCTCGCCCGGTCGCGGCGCGCGGTTGGCCATTGCCCGCGACCCGGCGCAGCCGTTGCAGCAGGTGCCGGCATTGTCCGGTGCGCTGCTGTTGATGCCGCGCGCCTTGTTTGATCGCATCGGCGGCTGGGATGCCGGCTACCGGCTGCATGCCGAAGACCTGGACCTGTGCCGCCGCGTGCGTGAGGCCGGCGGCGTGGTCGCCATCGCCAACGACCTGAAGGTGACCCACGTGCGCGGGGTGTCCAGCCGTTCGCGGCCGTTCTTCGTGGAATGGCACAAACATCGCGGGCTGTGGCGCTACTTCAGCAAGTTCGAAGCGTCGCAGCGGTCGTTGCCGGTGCGGATGGCAGTGTGGGGCGCGATCTGGGCCCACGCGCTGGTGCAGGTGCCGAGGCTGCTGCGCAGGTCGCTGTAACACGCAGCCACAGGATCATCCACGCAGGGCGTGGATCTACTGCAGAGCCGCACCGTGGGTGAGGGCGTCACCTCCACTGCGGACCCCGGTTCACCCCTACAGGCGCATAATTCCAGCCATGCCTATCATCCAGTCCCTGCTCGACACCGACCTGTACAAGTTCACCATGATGCAGGCGGTGCTGCACCAGCACCCCGGCGCGCAGGTTCAATACCGTTTCAAATGCCGCACCCCTGGTATCGAACTGGCCCGCTTCATCGACCAGATCGATGAGGAGATCGACCACCTGTGCAGCCTGCGCTTCAGCCTTGAAGAGCTGGACTACATGCGTGGCCTGCGCTTCGTGAAGCCGGATTTCGCCGACTTCCTCGGCCTGTTCCACCTGGATCGCAAGTACATCAAGTTGCGCGCATCGAAGACCGTGCCCGGTGAGATCGAACTGGATATCACCGGTCCGTGGCTGCACACCATCCTGTTCGAAGTGCCGCTGTTGGCGATCATCAACGAAGTCTGGTTCCGCAAC
>NZ_QAIJ01000349.1:0-2830 GCF_003060985.1 Stenotrophomonas sp. HMWF023 | reverse complement strand
TTCCATGACGGACCAGCCCGACCCCCGCCCTGCCCCCGGCACCGCCATCGGACCGCCTGCGCGCGTGCGCGCGGTTGTCGACGACGGGCGCGGCGACCGGGTGGTACTGCAGGGTGGGAACAGCGTGGCCTTGCAGCAGTTGTTTGCCGGGGCCGATGCGCCCGAGCCGCTGCTGGCCGCCTTCGCCAATGGCATGGCCACCCTGCCCGGCGAGCTGGGCGACATGGGCGACCGCCTGCAGTCGGCGCAGGCCAGTGCAGACTGGCCGCGCTATGGCCGGGCGATGCGGCAGCTGATCGACAAGTACATCCGCACCATCGACCAGCATTCGCCCGATGGCCAGCCCGACAGCCTGCGCTTGTCCGAACAGCTGCGGTTGCTGCTGGGCGGCGCGGTGGTGGCGCTGCTGCAGCACGATCCCGACCTGCGCGAACAGGCCCAGGCACTGGCCGTACGCCTGCGCCAGTGGCAACCGGGCGCGGCGCTGGAGCCGATCGAACAAGGTGCGCGCGAGCTGGGTCACCAGATCGGCGTGCGCGCCGAGAGCTGGCAGGAACAGCAGGCACTGCTGCTGGAATTGTTTGCACTGCTGCTGGAGAACGTCAGCGAGCTGCTGGATGACCGCAGTTGGCTGCAGGGTCAGATCGCAGCCGTGCGCCAGTTGCTGGCCGGGCCGCTGGAGGCCGAGTCGGTCGAGCGCACCCGCGCCGAGCTGCGCGAAGTGATCTACAAGCAGGGCCTGCTGCGGCAGGGAATCGACGATTCGAAAGCGGCCATGCGTAGCTTGATGGGCGAGTTCATCGAGCGCATGGACGGCATGGCTGCCAGTACCGGTGAATACCACGACCGCATCGGCAGCTACGCGTTGCAGTTGCGCGAGGCGCGCAGCATCTCCGACCTCAACCACCTGCTGCAGGAAGTGATGCAGGACACCGGCAAAGTGCAGCAGCAGGCGGCGCAGGCACGCGATCACCTGGCCAGCGCACGGCAGGAAGTGGAACGCGCGGAACAGCGCATCAACCAGCTGGAACAGGATCTGCGCGCGGCCGGCGATCTGGCGCGTATCGATCCGCTGACCCAGGCCCTGAACCGGCGCGGCCTGGACGAACTGCTGCAACGCGAGCTGGCCCGCGCCGCCCGCAACAACTCGCCGTTGGGGCTGGCGGTGATCGATCTGGATGATTTCCACCAGACCAACGACGAACACGGCCACGCCGGCGGCGACGCGCTGCTGCAGCATTTGGTGGCGGTGTGCCGCCTGCTGCTGCGTGCCACCGATGGCATCGCCCGGCTCGGTGGCGACGAGTTCGTGCTGGTACTGCCGGAAACCCCCGGCGCGGACAGCATGGCCACCGTGCAGCGCCTGCAGCGTTCACTGGCGCATCGCGTGCTGACCGTGCAGGACCGGCGGGTACCGGTGCATTTCAGTGCCGGGATTTCGCAATGGCAGCCGGGCGACGACGCGGATTCGATGCTGCGACGCGCCGATGACGCCCTGTATGTGGCCAAGCGCGAAGGCAAGAACCGGGTGCACGCGGGATAGTTCCCCGGCACACAGGAAACCGCTTGGTAGGTGCCAACCTTGGTTGGCACGCGCAGGAATCAAACCGCCGACCAAGGTCGGCCTCTACCGGGCTGGGCGCTGGCCCTACTTGCCGCGCAGCTTCTGCACGCCGGTCACCACCGCCAGCACGATCGCACCGGCAATGATGCCGACCACCATGTTGCCCAGCGCGTTGACCAGCCAGCCCCACTGGCCTTCACCGCCCAGCGCCTGCACCGCGTGGTGCAGCGCCGGCACGTTGTGCACCAGGATGCCACCACCGACCAGGAACATCGCCGCGGTACCGGCCACCGACAGGAACTTCATCAGCCATGGTGCCGACACCAGCAGGCCGCGGCCAACTGCCGCCAGCGCCGCGCCCTTGCGCGACAGGTACAGGCCCAGGTCATCCAGCTTGACGATGCCGGCGACCAGCCCATAGACGAACACGGTCATCCCCAGCGCGATCACCACCAGGGTGCTGACCTGGTTGATGAACGACGCCGTGGCGACCACACCCAGCGACAGCACGATGATTTCGGCCGAGAGGATGAAGTCGGTGCGGATCGCGCCCTTCACCTTGTCCTTCTCCCACGCGACCATGTCCACCTGCGCATCGGCCAGCGCCTTGCGCCGTTCGGCCTGGTGTTCGGCGTCCTCATCGGCTGAATGCAGGAAACGGTGCGCCAGCTTCTCCACGCCCTCGAAGCACAGGAAGGCACCACCGATCATCATCAGCGGCACGATCAGCGGCACGTTCCAGCCGCGGCTGTGCAGCCAGGCTTCCAGCGCGCTGATCGCCAGCGCCGCCGGCACCAGGATCACCTTGTTCACCAGCGAGCCCTTGGCCACCGCCCACACCACCGGTAGTTCACGGTTCGCATTGACGCCGGTCACCTGCTGCGCGTTCAGCGCCAGGTCGTCGCCCAGCACGCCGGCGGTCTTCTTGGCGGCGACCTTGGTCAGCACCGAGACGTCGTCGAGCAGGGAGGCGATATCGTCGAGCAGGGCAAACAGGCTGGCACCGGCCATGGGGGATCCAGTAAAGGGAATGAGCGGATTCTGACCGATCCTGCGCCGCCTGCGGTAGCGGGTTCACCGCGCGCCTACCGCGGCGCAGGGACACTGGCAGCGTATTCCGATCCCGCCGGGCATGGCCCGGCGCTACCCGGCCGCCAGATCACGGCCGCCGGGGCGTCGCTTTCGAGGAGTTCTGTTTGAGCAAGCCGCCCACCGCCGCAGGCAATCCCCCGCTCATTCGTGGCATGAACCGGCGCAGCCAGATCC
>NZ_QAIJ01000086.1:0-10190 GCF_003060985.1 Stenotrophomonas sp. HMWF023 | reverse complement strand
GGGCTTTCAGCTGCAGTTGGAAGACGTGGACGGACTGTGAAGGTGCGGCAATTGGCAAACCTTAACAAGCGGGAACAAGCGAGCTGTGCTGCATCGGTCGATGCCCTTGCGCCGCTTCGATACAGCCAATTCATCAGGATGAAGCGGGCTCACGCTGCCCTAATGAATGGGCGCAGATGAGCGTCGCGCAACATCGACGCCCGCACCTCACTGCTACACGTGCAGTTCTCATGGTCGATCAGATGCACGAAGCGGTGATGCACGTCGGTCTGCTCCAGTGGGCTACTACATAGACGGGCAAGCATAGGTTTGCATTTTTGCTGAACCTATGGTTTCGCAAGGGCTGAAAACCTATGGTCGCAATGGCCTAGGGGCAGAGCTGGCGTCCGCGGCTCATTGGCCCTCGCCAACGGCCGAGGCGGCAAGCACAGTCCTGATGGCGGTCCAAACTTGTCGGTCCTTGACAAATAAGGAGGCCACTTAGGTGCCCCACGAAGGTTCGCGGCCTTGAGAGTCGGGCGAAGCATGCCGTTGGCGTTAGCGACTCAGGAGCAGTAGTGGTCGACATCGCCAGAGTTACATCCGCCCTACCTACGATAGGCCTTCCCAATCCCTTGTCCTGCTAGCTGTGTACTAATCCCTACCACTGCGAGCTGCGAGCTGCAGGCACCCCTACATGCGTCAACGCTGGCGTCAGGCAGGCGTACGTCGCCCGTCGTTTTGGGGCCACCATAGCCAACCCTCAATAGCTCAGCCTTCGCGCAGTGGCCAGCGCATAGGCTTTCAATCGAAACTCGATAAGAGAGTCGCCCGCAAACGACATTCCCGATGGAAGCACCCCGGGATGGAATGACACGCTGCGTTCGATAGGCTGGTCCTCGACAAGGTTCTGGACAACGATCTCCCCCAGAAGCACCGTCTCCAACAGTTCGCCCAAAGACCGAGTCAGATCATCCAGCTCGCTGCTTCTCGAAGGAATGAGCAACGTAACGTCAAAGCGCGCAACGCCCGACGAAAGAATTCTCTCAAGATCATCATCAAAGCAATCCGGGCCGGAAAGCGCCGCAACGTCGGGCTTGCTCAAGCCAGATATCGCAATTCGGCCCACACGCTCGCTTCCGTCTGGTGCTACGAGCCGATAAGGATGCAGCATGTGATAAGTGAGGCATGAGTATCCGGCAAGCGGGCTCGCCGAGCGCTTCTCCACAAAGGATCGTGCCGCCTGGCTGCTGCCCAGGTGAGCGATCAATCGATCAAGTGCACTCTGTTGCTCGTTCAGTGCCTCGATGAAGTCGAGGAAGCCTTCGGCGGTGCCGGCCGGGAACCCCTCGATGGAGTGGCCGATGAGCTCCAGCGCAGACGGATGGCCGATCTTCACTGCCATTCCTCGTGGCGCCGCAGCCGCAGAATCCTGGGCAACATTGCAGTCCGGACCGGAATCAGAGAATCGAACGAGCACCGTCTGCTCACCACTACTGAAAATTGGCGCGCAGCACACATGTGCAGCTACGTCCGACGGGCGAAAGAACCCGCTCACAAGCGCACCCCGGGCGTGGTTAACACGGCAGCCGGCGCGGACATCCGCGCCAGCGTGCAGAGCATCAACGAGCCTTTCTGAAATGTGATTCGTCATACCAGGGAAGCCCCGAACGGCAGTGGATTCAGGCCAAGCCCGGGTTGAGGGCGATGTGCTTGTACTCCTGGAAGTCTTCGAGCGCTGCCAGGCCGTTCAGCCTTCCCAGGCCGGATTGCTTGAATCCGCCTTCTTCCGTGCTGTCGTAGACCTTTGCCCAGTCATTGATCCAGATCGAGCCGGCGTCGATGGCCTGGGCCACTCTCAGAGAACGATCGAGGTCCCGGGTCCAGACACTGGCGGCAAGCCCATACTCGTTGTCATTTGCGAGCTGTACTGCCTCAGCCTCATTGGAAAACCGCTGGAGGGTGAGCACCGGGCCAAAGGTCTCCTGCTGGATGATCGGGAGTTGATTTTCCACAACCTCCAACAGTGCGGGCATGAAGAATGCTCCGGTTGCCAGCGGGCCCTCCTTGATCGGACCGCCGCGAACCACGGCTCGGGCACCAGACGCTATGGCATCCAGGACGACGCGCTCTACCCGATCGACATTCGCACGATCAATCAGGGGCCCCATGTCACTGGTGGGATCGGCGGCCGGCCCCACCTTGACCGCCTTCAAACGCTCGGCCAAACCCTCGCGGACCTCGTCGTACACGGCATCTTGCACCAGTAGCCGCGATCCGGTCATGCAGAACTGACCACTGAACACTGTGAGTGCCTTCTCAAGCACCGGAAGCGCCGCGGCGACATCTGCGTCGTCAAACACGATCATGGGTGTTTTTCCGCCCAGTTCCATTCCGAAGCGCTTCAGATGCTGTGCCCCTGTACTGCTGATGGCGCGCCCAGTTCGGGTCGAACCGGTGAAGCTGACAACGGGAACATCGGGTGTCTCGACCAAGTACGCGGACCCTTCAGAACCACTTTCAAAGAAGAGGTTGATGACGCCGGGAGGGAGATCAGTGGCCTCGGACATGATGTCCGCCATGACACTCGCCGTCAGCGCCACCTGTCCCGGTAGCTTGATTACGGTCGTGCATCCGGCAGCGAGTGCAGGAGCCAGTGATCGGATTGTCAGGACGACCGGAGAATTCCATGGCGCAATGACGGCAGCGACCCCCATCGGCTGTCGAAGTATCATCGAGATAGCACCGGGTGAAGGCTTGACGGTACGACCACTCTCAACCAGAGCCGTCGCCGCTGAGTAGCGCAGCTTGCTCGGAACCATATCAAGCTCGAATGCGGCTTCCCCTTTCACCTTTCCATTCTCAAGTGAAAGTATGTCGAGCAACTTCTCACGATTGCGTTCGAACGCGCTCGCAAGCTGCTCCAACACCTTTGCCCTCAATGAGGCATCGTGCGCCCACCTGGTTTCCTTGAAAGCCCGTTTCGCTGCCTTCACAGCCGAACGGGCTGCTGCCAGCCCGTTGTCGCGATAGCTGCCAATTGCGTTGTAGGTTGCAGGGTCGATGGATTCCTTTTCCACGCCTTCGCGGATCCGAACTCCTCCAATCCAGTTGGATGCGAAACGAGTGGGGGCGTCATTGGTATTGCTTGTCATCGTCGGATTTCTCTTGATTGGGGGAGAGCGCATTGAGAACTTCCGCCTCCGACGGAGGCGGGATCAGCGCAGGCGATGCTTCTTCGGAATCCTGCTGGTCAACATCGAGAGGGTGCGTTTCACCAGCGGCTCGGCGATGTTGGTGACGATTGGAACGATCAGTGCAGTCGAGCCCAGGACGCGGAGCGGCAAGGGCCAGCCTCTCAGCGCATCACCCAGCAGAAGCAGCACGGCGAGCACGGTGGGATATACAGCCAACCAGACCAGCACGGTCCGCTTCAGACGCTCCAGAAGCGCCGTGGAGCTAGGAAACTGTCCCACTTCTGATCCAGTGCGCAATGCGTTCGGCCAGCATGATCACCGTGGGATTTGTCGCGACAGATGGAACATCGGGGAAGATCGATGCATCGACGACGCGCAGGCTGCCGATGCCTCGTACACGACCCTGGTAGTCCGTAACTGCCTCGATATCGTCGCTCGCGCCCATCGGTACGGTGGAGGTCGGGTGGTGGTAAACGTCCAGCGCCGACGGAAGTGATGCTTCCAACGCCTCGGTCGTGGTCACTGCGGCGCCAGGTACGAGCTCCTGTGCAATGATCTCCGCAAGAGGAGGCTGGCTGGCTATGCGACGAACGATGTGGATTCCCTCCACCATCAGTTCCCTGTCCACTGCTTCGTCCAGGATGTTCAGCCGAATGACCGGAGCGGATGAGGGATCCCTGTCACGCAGCGTCAGCGTTCCCGTTGATCGCGGACGAGTGAGCGCGATCGCCATCATGAAGATGGCACCTGTCGGCGAGCTGGCAGGGTCCCCGTAGTGCACTGCGCTCACGTGCAGGTCACGGTCGTTCTCCTTGGCCTTGGAAGACTTTGCCCAGAGAATCGCACCAACGGGAGGAATCGGGAGCCCGAGCCGATCGGGATGTGCCGCCCAGCTGGTGAAGAAGAACGGGTGCTCCTGCAGCTTCTTCCCGACAGGAAGGTCCGCCACGGTGGCAATGCCGAGTTTCCCGAGTTCCTCGCCAGGGCCGATGCCGGATCTCAGGAGGATCGCCGGTGATCCATAGGCGCCCGCCGACAGGATGATCTCCGTTGCGCTGATACGCTCTCCGCTGGAAAGCAGAATCGCTTTGGCATTCCCGTCTTCGATCAGGACGCGATCGACCAACGTGTCGGCAAGGATCGTAAGGTTTGCGCGGGCTCTGACCGCATCTGACAGGTAGGTCATTCCGACGTTGA
This sequence comes from Stenotrophomonas sp. HMWF023, assembly GCF_003060985.1. Taxonomy (NCBI): domain Bacteria; kingdom Pseudomonadati; phylum Pseudomonadota; class Gammaproteobacteria; order Lysobacterales; family Lysobacteraceae; genus Stenotrophomonas; species Stenotrophomonas sp. HMWF023. The sequence goes on along the minus strand of NZ_QAIJ01000086.1, from coordinate 5,817 downwards.
GCCGCTGGCCCATCCGGTTGTTCATTGGATAAGGGCCTGCACCCAACGTGTGCTCACCGTTGAAGTCAGCTGCGTAGGGGAATCCCTCGAGCACGGCTGATTCGATGAATGCCCGCTGCATGTCAGAGATTTCGTCGATCTGCAGCTGATGAATCGGCTCCGGCCCGTTGCGACCATGCCAACGGTCTTCTCCCGATACGGTGCGTTCGCTGAGACGGAAGAAGGGCAGGACATCGGTCGCGGTCCAGTGCGGCAGACCGCGAGCGGTCCAACGTTCGAAGTCAGCCGCAGGCGCTCGCATCCAGACGCCCGCATTGACAGCAGACGAGCCGCCCAGCACTTTGCCTCGCGGAACCTGGAAGGCTCTTTCGCCCCAGCCCGGTTCGGAGACGAAGCCCCAATCGTGTTCTGGATCGCCGCCGATCACCGTCTGGAGTCGTACGGCGTCGGGGTAGTGCTGTGGCGAGTAGGCACTGCCCGCTTCAACAAGAAGGACCTGGCGAGCCTGGTCCTCACTCAGGCGGCTCGCGAGGACCGCGCCAGCGGAGCCGCCGCCGACGATGATGACGTCGTACGTTGCTGTCTCTGGCGTGTTCGCTGATTCAATGATCTGTGAGTCAGGACGTCTGTTCATGTTCACTCCGATATTGGCTGTCAGGCGCGGTGCCAGCGGAACGCGCGCTACCACTGCAATCGTTGGTGCGAGGGGGCGATTGCGGAAGTCAGGCAGCAGTCGTATGTTTGCGGACAATATGTCCGGAATCTTTTCGCTCGAATCATTCAGTGGGCTGCTCGCCTTCTCCGCGACCGTGGAGTCGGGGAGCTTTGCTGCGGCCGGCCGGAAGCTGGGGCTCTCAGCCTCGGCTGTTGGCAAGGCGGTCGAACGGCTGGAGCTGAGACTTGGCTCGCGTCTGCTCAATCGCACAACCCGTTCGTTGGCACTTACCGGCGAAGGAGAGGTTCTATACCGGTACGTTGCGAAGGTGCTTAGAGACCTCGGTGAGGCGGAGCGGGAATTGAATCTGGTGCAGAGCACGCCCAGAGGGCGTCTGCGGATCAGTGTTCCAACGGTCATGGGCCGAAGAATCGTGCTCCCGGCGCTGCGTGAGTTCCAGGCGAGCTTCCCGGACATCACCATCGACATCCAACTCGATGACATGAAGGTCGATGTCGTTGAAGAAGGATTCGATGTTGTACTGCGACTGGGGGACCTGGAGGTTTCAAATCTTCAGGCCAAGCCACTCGGCCGGCACACCTTCATTACCTGCGCCTCTCCCGAGTATCTGGCGCGGCATGGAACGCCCCTCGTGCCCGATGATCTGCACGCGCATTGCTGTGTGCACTATAGGTTTCCGACTACCGGGCGACCTGAGGAATGGGCGTTCAGGGCTTCCGATCACTCACGGCCGATCAAGCCTGGAATCATCCTTAACGACGGAGAGGCGCTGGCATCAGCAGCATTGGGTGGACTGGGAATTGTGCAAGCACCAAGCTATCTGGTCAGGACAGATGTTGATGCCGGGCGATTGCATGAAGTGCTCGGCCAGTACACCCAGCCACGTGGACAGATTTGGCTACTTTGGCCTCCAAGAAGTGCTGATGTCCCTAGAGTCAGAGCATTCATCGACTTCATTGCCGACCGCGTTCGCCAGAGACTCCAGGCTTAGAGTCCGCCGGGGACTGCTGATGACTCATCCAGCGCTACGGCGAGCTTCCACTGATCTGATGGGTGTGCCCGGATCTGCACCAGGCACACCCGTGCCAGTTCACGCTGCACTGCGACGTGCGTCAATGCTCAGCAGGCCTGGGCCCGTGCACGCCAGGAGCAGGAAGCCACCGGTCATCGCGATGTTCTTGAGGAACATGATCAGCTGAGTCTGGTCCGAGAACTGATGGTGGAAGACGATCGCCGTCACCAGGCTGAAGCCTGCCAGGAGGATTGCCGTGATACGCGTGTGGAATCCCAGGATGATCAGCGCTGCGCTGCCAATTTCGAAGGCGATGGTTGGCCACAGCAACAGGCTCGGTACACCCATCACTTCCATGTAACCGGCGATGGCATCCGCGCTACCGATCTTCGACAGGCCCGACAGCAGGAAGACGACGACCATCAGCGTGCGGGCAATCGCCGTGGCGGTGGATTGAAGGGAAGTATTCATGTTCATGGCTCACGGCTGACGAGGAGGGTTGGTGGTGGAAAAGATGTAACGAGCGAATCGCCATTGCCCATCCTTGCCACGGTGGAGCAGGAAGATTTCCTGATTGGCTTCCGCCCCCGCCGGTCCATCCGAGGCCAGTACTTTTACCGTTCCGTTGGACCGCGTGCGGGCAAAGGCCCAGTCCCGCGACAGCGGTTGGATCTCATCAATGCTGAAGTCGATACTCAACCGGATTGTCTTGAAGATCTGTTGATAGGCAGATCGGATTGCTCCGGTCCCCGCTACCGGCAGACTGTGCTGCGGCATGAAGACCGCATCGTCCGAGTAGAGGCGCATTACAGCGTCGACGTCAGAGTTGTTGAGCGCTTGCTCATAGCGCTCAAGCTGACGGGTGATTGCCGTAGTGTCCGGGGTTGGCATGGCAGTCTTGCCAGAGGCCAGAGCTGCGAAAGGAGACAGCGCCAGTAGAACGGCGAGTGAGGCGAAGCAGGTACGCATGGGAATTCTCCAGTATCTGTGAGAGGTCAAAGCTGTACGACGAACTTGCCGACGGCCGCATTGCTTTCCATCAGTCGATGGGCCTGCCGCACGTCGTCGAAATCAAAGGTCCTGGTACGCAATGATGGGATCCGGCCGACGGCGATCTCCTGCGCAATCCAGCGAAGCGGGGATTCGATCAGCGGCAATGCTGCGGTTCCAAGCAGTCCACTCGGGAAGAAGTTCAGATGGACCGCGCCAGGTAGGTCCTGCATCAGGTGGAACGACTCGAGTACCGGCGCACCACCCAGAAGGCCAATGACCGATGCACCACCAAAGGGGCGAAGCGTTTTGACCGAGTCTCGAAGCGTTGCTGCGCCAACAACCTCCAGTACGGCGTCCACACCGCTTGGCACCGACCGTCGAACCAGGCCCGCGATCTCTCCGGTATCGACGATGACCTCGTCAGCACCCGCTTCCTTCAGCCGCGCTTCGTTACTCACCGTGCGCGTGGTGGCAATGACATTCAGTCCGCGTGCCTTCGCGTAGGCAACGCTGGCCATGCCGACTGCCGACGTAGCACCTCGCACCAGCAAGGTTTGCCCGCTCTGGATCTGGAGGCTGCGATCCAGCGCACCCCAGGCTGTCAGATAGGACTCCGGCAGTGCAGCGAGCTCGTCCCAGGCAAGGTCGATGCCGTCAAGTGAGATGAGATTCTGTGCAAGCACGCTTACCTGTTCGGCATAGCTGCCTGGGCGGCTGAACTGCAGTCCACCCATGGCCGTTGCGACCCGCTGTCCCGTGCGGAAGGTGCCGCTCGGATCCCGGATGACTTCACCCACGGCCTCGATACCGGGCACAACAGGGCTATCGATCGGGCCCATCTTGCCTTGGCGTCGATAGACCTCGGCACGATTCAACCCGAATGCGCGGACCCTGACGAGTACCTCATCGTTGTTGCTCTCGGGTGCGCCAATGTCGCGCAGCTGCAGAACCTCGGGGCCGCCGGCCTGTTCAATCACATATGCCTTCATGACGGATTCCTCAGGAGCGCGGCTGATTGGTGGCGAACAGGTAGCGATGGATCTTCCACTCACCGGCCTCGAGGCGGAACACGAACAACTCGTTGTTGCCTTCAGTAACCTCGACGTCGGCGGCCAGGATTCGGGTGCGGCCTGCAGAGCTCGTGCGGACCCATGCCCACTCGCCAACCTGGACGACTTCGTGGATGTCGAAGGTCACGTTGAGCTTGATGGTGGCGAATACCTGCTCATAGCCCGCACGGACGGCCTCACGCCCCTCCAGGGCAGGCGCGTTCTGCGGCATGAAGACCGGTTCGGCGCTGTAGAGGCTCAGGATGGTGTCGGTGTCGTTGCCATTCAGGGCGGTTTCGTAGGACTTGAGAACTGCTGCAATAGACATGGGATGCTCCAGTTGGCTCACCGGGGATCGGTGGCGTGGAGCAACTTTGCTGGTTTCAAAAATGAGATAGAAGCCTCATATTTGATATAACCCCTGCCATAAATGAGAGGCTGGATCGTGGACTTGAACGCCGTGCAGATGTTTGTCGCAGTGGTGCAGGCAGGAAGCATTTCGGCTGCAGCCGAGCGACTCAAGCTGCCTCTGCCTACCGTGAGTAGGCGGGTTCGCGAGCTTGAGCGCGAGTTGAGCGTTCAGCTGTTGGAGCGGTCGGCCCGAGGCACCCGCCTGACCGATGCAGGCGCACGCTTGTACGAGCACGCCGTACGCGGGATCGAACTGCTCGCAGAGGCGCAGCAAGCTGTGGTCAGCGACCAGGCGCGTCTAAAGGGACGGTTGAGGTTGTCACTTCCACCTGCGTTCGAGCCTTGGTGGGAGCTGCTGTCGCGGTTCCAGCTGCAATACCCGGACATTCAACTGCAGGTCCATACCACCGAACGGCGCATCGATCTGATAGAAGACGGGATCGACGTTGCGCTCCGCGTCGGTACCATAACTCATGAAGCCATGGTGGCGAGACGGGTTCTGGAGTATCGCCATCTACTTGTTGCGTCTCCAGCACTGATAGAGCGTCTTGGGGTTCCGAGATCGATCGACGATCTTCATCAATTCCCGTGCGCCACTTGGGTCTTGGGTGCAAATGCACGGGGTCGTTGGCTAATTGGGGGACACTCCGTTGAACCTCGCAGTGTCCTCGCCACGAACGACTATGCACATCTACGCAGCCGCGCTCTGGCTGGAGACGTCGTGACTGAGCTGCCCCCCTTCTTGGCGGCAGATGCAATCCGCGCGGGAGACCTCGTGGAATTTCTGCCCCAGTGTCCATTGCCCCAACAGCAGATTCACCTGCTGTATCCATCGCATCGGCATCCTTCCTCAATCATCAGGACCTATCTGGACTTCTGCCAGGCCGAGATCTCTTTGATCAGCAAGGACTGGCTGCAGCAAGGGGCGGTAGGCGCATGACCTCCCCCCGTGTGAGCAGAGGTTGCAGCAACTACCTGTCTAACGACCAAAGGTGGGCTGGCACACTAGTCGCTCTGAGGATGCACGGCTTAAGGCCGATCCGTTCGACGCGTCTGCATTCGGCCAGAAGCAGCCGTTGGTTGCACAGGGCAGTTTCGCCGTCTGCTCGATCAAGCAGGTTCGGTTCTCACTTGGCCAAGTGAACTCACTAGCAGGGGGAGAAGCGAACCCTGCGCCTGAAGATTCAAGGGTGCATCTTTCTTCTGCGTTTTCGTCGCAGCCTACGGAGGCGCTCTGCCTCGTATCTGCAGTTCTGACGGTGGGCAACCCAAACAGCAAGAGCTGTCAAGGTGACGCAATAGATGATAACGATGCCCGCAAAGAGACTCATTTGCTGAAAAGTAGTCCAAGACTCGAAGGGGCCCATCGCGGCATCCTGATCAAGAGGTAGCGCTCAAGTGGAAAAGGCCTCGATTTCAGCCGTCTCCGCAACATCATCAGCTCAAGCTTAGCTCTTGAGCGGGCGGGAATGTGCACCTCGAATGATGTGTTTGCGGTGCAACCGGTAGGCTTCTGCGGGCTCTATGGATGCAATGTGCGGGCAGCGTAGCTGCATTGCTGGCATCCTCAATTAGACGTCATGGATCGAGCTTGACTGGACCGGCCAGGATTTCGTAGACATCTCAGAGCCATAATCAATGGAAGCGAGAGAGGTGCCTATGGCAAGCAAGCAGTA
>NZ_QAIJ01000085.1:4028-8674 GCF_003060985.1 Stenotrophomonas sp. HMWF023 | reverse complement strand
TGGATGCGGCGACCGAGCTTACAGGGACGTACTTGCAGCGTCCCCCGCAACCGGACCCACCCCGCCTCCCCACAGGAAGCCAGCTTCTGCTGTTGCTTCGGCCGTTGCCGTTGCCGTTGCCTCTGCGGGTGCAGGGCGCAGCCCTGCCGATAACCCCCCTTGAGCATTCCGCGCAGTGGTTTGAGCGCCGCACGCACGCTCAACGCGGCACGCTGTGCGCACCGGGCCTGCCCATCACTCATCGAGAAGAACCGCCATGACCCTGCGCCACCTGCCGCTGCGCGCCGCCCTGCTGCTGGCCCTGTCCTCCCTGCCGCTGGCCGCGCTGGCCGAGGCCACCTCGCCCGCTCCCACCCAACAGGTGCCGGGTGTGCAACACCAGCGCATTGGTGCGCTGCAGGTCACCGCCCTGTTCGACGGCGTGGTCGCGCTCGGCCGACAGGAAGTGGTCGATGTGCCGCCAACACTGGTCAGCCGCCTGCTCGAAGGCCGTTACGTGCCCGAAGACAAGAAAGGCCTGCAGACCGCGATCAACGCCTTCCTGGTGCGCCAGGGCAAGCACCTGACCCTGGTCGATGCCGGTACCGCGCAGTGCTTCGGCCCTGACCAGGGCCAGGTGCTGGGCAACCTGCGCGCGGCGGGCGTGAACCCGGCCGAGATCGATGAGGTGCTGCTGACCCACGCCCATCCCGATCACCTGTGCGGCATCCTCGATGCGCAGGGCAAGCCGGCCTATCCGAATGCGACGGTGTGGCTGTCCAAGGCCGATGCCCGCTATTGGCTGGACCCGGCCAGCGAAGCCACTGCGCCGCAAGGCGTGCGCTTCGCCTTCGCGCTGGCGCGCAACGCGGTGGCGCCGTACCAGGCCGCTGGACGCCTGCACACCTTCCAGCCTGGCGACGCCCTGCCGGGCCACGCGGTGGCGATGGATACCCACGGCCACACGCCGGGGCACGTGTCCTATCGCTTCGACAGCCAAGGCCAGTCACTGCTGGTGTGGGGCGACGTGCTGCATTTCCATGCAGTGCAGTTCGCGCACCCGGAAGCGGCATTCGAGGCTGATTCGGACCGCAAGGCGGCTACTGCCAGCCGTCGCAGCCTGTTGCAGGAGGCCACCGCCAAGGGCTGGTGGGTCGCAGGCGCGCACCTGCCCTTCCCCGGGCTGGGTCACGTGCGCAGCGAAGGCAAGGCCTATGCGTGGGTGCCGGCAGAGTTCTCGCCGTTGAAATGACCTCGTGTAGAGCCGAGCCCATGCTCGGCCATCAGGGTCTCGCCGCGCTACGCGCGGCAGCCGAGCGTCGGCTCGGCTCTACAAAAGTGTCGCCGGGCAAGGCCCGGCGCCCTGTTCCTTATTCCAGCCCCAGCCAGCCGCCGATGATGCCGCGGGCTTCCTCGACGCCGGTACGGGCCGCTCCAGAGAACACCTGCACACTCACCGTATCGCCGAACGAAGAATGCAGTTCCTTGCGCACCTTCTGCAGGGTCTGCATCTGCTGGCTGCGGCTCAGCTTGTCGGCCTTGGTCAGCAGCGCATGCGCCGGCAGGCCACGCTGCACGGCGTAGGCCAGCATCTGCCGGTCGTAGTCCTTCAGCGGATGGCGGATGTCCATCACCACCACCAGGCCCCTCAAAGCCTCGCGGGTGCGGAAGTAGCGGTCGATGAAGGCCTGCCAGTGCGCCTGCAGGTCCAGCGGCACCTTGGCGTAGCCGTAACCGGGCAGATCGACCAGATGGGCGTCCGGGGTGACCTGGAAGAACACCAGCTGCTGGGTCCGGCCAGGGGTCTTGGAGACCCGGGCCAGGCTGTTCTGGCGGGTCAGCGCGTTGAGCGCGCTGGACTTGCCGGCGTTGGAGCGACCCGCAAAGGCCACTTCGGACCCTTCATCGGGCGGCAGCTGCCCCATGTTGTGGGCAGAGAGGTGGTATTGGGCGCGTTCGATGAGCAATGACATGCGCATAGGATCGCATGTTGCGGCGCCGCGCGCCCGGCCCTTGGGCCTCCCGCGGGAAAATGCTGCACTGCTGCGTTGACCGTGTACGGAAACGGCGTTGATAATCCGGGCGATGCCGGCCGCCGCCGCCCGGCCGGTCCATACGGAGCTTCAGCATGCGCCACGCTCGCGTTCTTGCCGTATCCGCCCTTGCTACTGCCGTTGTTGCCGCTGCTGCCTTTGCGCAGACCACGCTGACCCCGCTGCCCGACAACGGCCCGATCAGGACCGCCTCGCTCGAGGTGGATTTCAGCAAGACCACCTGGGGCGACGCCAAGGCCGGCCAGACCAAGGCCACCGCGTGTGCCGCCTGCCATGGTGCCGATGGCAATTCCACGGTGGAGATGTATCCCAGCATCGCTGGCCAGAGCGAGCGCTACGTCGCCCAGCAGATGGCCCTGATCGCCAACGGCCAGCGCAGTTCCGGCGCCGCCGTGGCGATGGTGCCCTTCGTGCAGAACCTCACTCCGCAGGACATGCGCGATATCGGCGCGTTCTTCGCCACCCAGAAGGCCAACGCCGGCATCGCCGACGACACGCTGGTGGCCGAGGGCCCGTACAAGGGCATGAAGTTCTACCAGATCGGCCAGCAGCTCTACCGCGGCGGCGACGCCCAGCGCGGGCTGCCGGCCTGCATGGCCTGTCATGGCCCCAGCGGTGCCGGCAACCCCGGCCCGGCCTACCCGCACATCGGCGGCCAGCACGCCAGCTATGTCGCCCGGCGCCTGCAGGAATACCAGGCCGGGCAGACCAACGAGACCGACAAGGCGCACTTCCAGATCATGGCCACGGTGGCGCAGAAGCTGACCGAGCAGGAGGTGCAGGCCCTTTCCAGCTACCTGCAGGGCCTGCACAACAAGGCCGACGACCTCGCCGCCGAGGGCGCTTCGACGCGACCGGCCGCCGCCCCCTGACCGCCACTGGTCGGCGCGGGTCGCCACGACGGCCCGCCGCTGCGGTATGTTTCCTTCACGCCGGCGGCTGCGCCGGCGTTGTCATTTTCAACGGAGATGCGTGTCGATGAGGTTGATTCCCCGCCTTCTGCTGTCCCTGCTGGTGCTGCTGCCGTTGGCGGCCTGCGCCGCTACCCCCGCCAACGCCCCGCTGGTCGAAGGCAAAGACTACGAGCGCATCGCCCAGCCCGGCCCGTTCCAGCCGCTGGCCGGCAAGATCGAAGTGGTCGAGGTGTTCGGCTACACCTGCCCGCACTGCGCCCATTTCGAACCGCAGTTGGCCGCCTGGGCCGCCAAGCTGCCGGCCGACGTGCGCTTCACCCCGGTCCCGGCCGCCTTCGGCGGTGCCTGGGATTCCTGGGCCCTGGCCTACTACGCCGCCGACGAAGTGGGCGTGGCCAAGCGCAGCCACGCCGCCGTGTTCAAGGCCCTGCACGATGACGGCACGCTGCCGATGCAGAACGTCTCGGCCGATGAGCTCGCCAGCTTCTACAAGGCCTACGGCGTGACCCCGGAGCGCTACACGCAGGCCCTGCGCGGCGAGGCGGTACAGAAGAAGGTCGATGCCGCCCGTGCCTTCGCCCAGCGCACCCAGGTGCCGGGCACCCCGGCCATCATCATCAATGGCCAGTACCTGGTCCGTGGCAAGAGCTTCGACGACCAGCTGCGCATCGCCTCGGCGCTGATCGCCCAGGCCCGCGCCGCCCGCGGCCGCTGAACCAACACACACCATCGACACGGCGCTGTCGCCGCCGCATGTCATCATTTCCCTCTGGCCGGCGCCTGACGCCGGCCCCACCTTTCCAGATGCTGGAGACGTTTCCATGAAGACCCGTTTCGCCGCCCTCGCCCTCGCAGCGCTGCTGCCGATCCTGGCGGCCTGCAAGGCCGACGATGGCACCGCCAACACCTCCGCCCCGGCAGAACCGGCCGCGACCCCGGCCAGCACCGAACCGGCCGCGCCGGCCGCAGGCGGCGAAACCGCTGCACCGGCTGCCGAAGGTGACAAGACCGCCGCCAGCGCCGCCCCTGCCCCGACCACCGCCGCGCTGACCGGCCCGGCCCCGGTGGAAGGCGCCGATTACCAGCTGATCCCGAACGGCCAGCCGTTCCAGCCGGCGGCCGGCAAGGTCGAAGTGGTCGAGATCTTCGGTTATGTCTGCCCGGCCTGCGCGGCGTTCCAGCCGCTGGTCAGCCCGTGGAAGGCCGGCCTGCCGAGCGATGTGAACTTCGTCTACGTGCCGGCCATGTTCGGCGGCACCTGGGACAACTACGCCCGTGCCTTCTATGCCGCGCAGACCCTGGGCGTGCAGGAGAAGACCCACGAGGCGCTGTACTCGGCCATCCACTCGCAGCAGACCCTGAAGGGCGAGCGCGGTGCCGATTCGGTCGATGACATCGCCAAGTTCTACGGTGCCTACGGCGTGGATCCGAAGCAGTTCGCCGCCACCATGGGCAGCTTCGCGGTCAATGCCAAGACCAACTCGGCCAAGCAGTTCGCCCAGCGCAGCCAGATCAGCGGCACCCCGTCGATCATCGTCAACGGCAAGTACCTGGTGAAGGGCAAGAGCTTCCCGGACATGCTGCGCATTGCCGACCACCTGATCGCCCGCGAACGCGGTGCGGCCCAGGCTCACTGATCAAAGAGACGTTTTCCCGGCCGTGACTTCCCCCACAACACGGACCCTGCGCTTGCTGACGG
>NZ_QAIJ01000085.1:0-4018 GCF_003060985.1 Stenotrophomonas sp. HMWF023 | reverse complement strand
CCGCCGCTACAGCGACTATGTGACCCGCAGCTGGTCACATGCGCTGCCGGCGGGTCGCAAGCGCAGCAGCCTTGACGCGATTGCCACTTTGGCGCGCGGTCATGACATCGTCGGCCTGCAGGAGGCCGACCCGGGCAGCCTGCGCTCGGGCTTCACCAACCAGACCCATTACCTGGCCCAGCGCGCCGGCTTCAATTACTGGAGCCACCAGCCGAACCGGCGCATGGGTGGTGTCGCCTCAAGTGCCAACGGCCTGCTGAGCAAACTGGAACCGGTGGAAGTGCAGGACCATGCCCTGCCCGGCCGCATCGGCGGGCGCGGCGTGCTGCTGGCCAAGTTCGGCGATGGTCGTGATGGCCTGGCCGTTGCGGTAGCCCATCTGTCGCTGGGCGCAGGCTCGCGGATGGCCCAGCTCGGTTTCATCGCCGAGCTGTTGTCGGACCATCCCAATGCGGTGCTGATGGGCGATTTCAACTGCTTGGCCGAACGGCCGGAAATGCAGGTGCTGTACCAGAAGACCCGCCTGCAGCCGCCCGGCTGCATCGTGCCGACCTTCCCCAGCTGGCGCCCCGACCGCGCCATCGACCATATCCTGGTCAGCAGCGGTCTGCAGACCCGCAACGTGGAAGCGGTACCGGCCGCGTTCTCCGACCATCTCGCCCTGGCAATGGCGATCGACGTCCCCGCCGACGCCCTGCGCTGACGCTTCTGGTAGGTGCCAACCTCGGTTGGCACGCTGATCTGGTGGGTGCGAACCGTTGCTCGTGTGGGTGCGGACAGCTGCTCTTGTGGGTGCGGACCGTTGGTCCGCACGCTCTCCGCCGGGCATGGCCCGGCGCTACCCCGCCTGCGCCACCGGCACCTTCAATCGCCTTGCCGTCATCGTGCTGCCCACCGAGGCCAGCACCGTGCAGCCGATCGCCAGCCACTGCAGTCCATGCAGGTGCTCGTGCAGCAGCAGCATCGCCCACAGCGCGGCCACCGCCGGTTCCATGCTGATCAGGATCCCGAAGGTCTCCTTCGGCAGGCGCTTGAGCGCCATCATTTCCAGTGACATCGGGATCGCGCTGGACACCAGCGCCACCACCAGCCCGGCCAGCAGGATCCTCGGCTCCAGCAACGCCGCACCGGCATGCACCACGCCTACCGGCACCACCACCAGCGACGCAGCCAGCAGCCCCAGCGACACCGAATGCCCAGCGTGCAGGTGGCCCGCGCGCTTGCCGAACACGATGTACAGGCCCCAGCAGGCAGCCGCGCCCATGGCGTACAGCACGCCCGCCGGATCCAGTGCCGGGCCGCCGCCGATCGGCAGCAACAACAGCAGCCCCACGGCCGCACAGCCCACCCAGAGGAAATCGATCGGCCGCCGCGACGACAGCATCGCCACCGTCAACGGGCCGGTGAATTCGATGGCCACCGCGATGCCGAACGGGATCGTCCGCAGTGCCATGTAGAACAACAGGTTCATCAGGCCCAGGGTGAGGCCGTAGCGCAGGATGGTGATCGCATCCACGCGGCTGGTCTTCCAGCGCCATGGCCGCCAGAACAGCAGCAGCAACAGCGCCGAAAAGCCCACGCGCAGCGCGCTGGTGCCCTGTGCACCGATCAACGGGAACAGCTGCTTGGCGTAGGAGGTACCGATGGCCAGTGCGGTGACCGAGCCGAGCACCGCCAGCGCCGGCAACATCGGCGCGATTCGAGAAGTCTGCATGCCGCCAGTCTATTGCGCCGGCGGCGAGCACTTGGCTCAATTGACGGCCCGTCCGTGCAACTTCTGCTCACCATGGCCACCGCCCCTGTGCTGGACAGCTTCGACCGCGCCATCCTCGCCCTGCTGCAGCAGGACAACACCCTGCCGCAGCGGCACATCGCCGAAGCCGTGCACCTGTCGACCCCGGCCGTGCAGCGGCGGATCAAGCGCCTGCAGGACAGCGGCGTGATCGCCGCCAATGTGGCGGTGATCGATGCCGCGAAGATCGGCCGGCCGCTGACCATCATCGTCGAGGTGCGCGTGGTCAGCGAACAGCGCGAGAAGGTCGCCCCGTTCCGCCGCCGCGTGCAGGACGATCCTGCCGTGCAGCAGTGTTACTCGATCACCGGTGATGGTGATTTCCTGCTGCTGCTTTCGGCGGCATCGATGGAAGAGTACGAGGCGATCACCGAGCGCTTGTTCGGTGCGGATGACAACATCGAGCGCTTCCGAACGTCGGTGGCGCTGGGCACGTTGAAACGCGGCTTCGACGTGCCGCTGGTGGCGCTTCTGTAGAGTCGAGCCATGCTCGACTGATTTTCCCTCGCGTATCCCCAAGAACCGAAGCAGTCGAGCATGGCTCGACTCTACGTTCGGAGACCATGAATACATCGCACTCGCCCGCCCATCGCCTGCGCCGCTGGCTCCTGCGTGGCGCCATCCTGCTGATCCTGGTCATCGCGGCGATGGCCTTCTGGAACAGCCCGTGGGCCGCCGCACCGAAGATGCTGTGGACGCTCTCGCGCATGCCGCCGGCCACGCAGCTGCCGGTGCCGGTAGAAGGCGTTCGCCCGCGCCAGATCGCCGATACCTTCGGTGCGCCGCGCGGTCGCGACCGCAGCCATGCCGGCATCGACATCTTCGGCAAGCGCGGTACGCCGGTGCGCAGTGCCACCCTCGGCGTCATCGCCGACATCCGCGACAGCGGCCTCGGTGGCCGCCAGGTCTGGGTCATCGGCCCGGGACGCGAGCGCTATTACTACGCACACCTGGAAGACTGGGCCGATGGCCTGGCGCGCGGACAGGTAGTGCAACCCGGCGACCTACTCGGCCATGTCGGCGACAGCGGCAACGCCAAGGGCACTCCGCCTCATCTGCATTGGGGCATCTACGGGAAAGACGGCGCTCGCGATCCGCTGCCGCTGCTGCAGGGGCGAGACAGCCGCTGACCGCGGCGCGGGCCTGGCCTTGGATGTCACCGTTCATTATTTGTAAATAGGAATAGTTCGTATTACCATTTCTTTCGTTTCCGGTGGCGCCAGGACGGCCTGCCCGCCCTTCCCCTACCCGTAGCGCCTCGCCTCCTGGATGCCGGCCGAACGCGCGTGCCCGTCCAGGAATCCCCCGATGATCCGTCCCGCCTTCCGTCCCCTGCAGCCGCAGCGGCTGTCCGCCGCCGTGTTCGCCGCACTCTGCGTGGCCGCCGCGCCCGCTGCCTTCGCCGAAACCGTCGCCGACCCGACCACGCTCGACAAGGTCGTGGTGAAGGGCGAGCGTGCCGAAGGCTATTCGGTGCGTCGCACCTCGGCCGGTACCCGCTTCGACCTGGCGCCGCGCGAAATCCCGCAGTCGGTCAGCATCATCAGCCATCAGCGCATTGAAGATCAGAAGCTGGACGACATCATCGACGTGCTGGGCAACACCACCGGCGTGACCAGCACGCAGTCGGACAGCGAGCGCACCGAGTTCTACGCGCGCGGCTTCTACATCGACAGCTACCAGTTCGATGGCCTGCCCACGCAGATGGTGCAGAACTGGAGCTACGGCGATTCCGGCCTGGACCTGGCCCTGTACGACCGCGTGGAAGTGGTGCGCGGCGCCACCGGCCTGCTCAGTGGCGCCGGCAACCCGTCGGCATCGGTGAACCTGATCCGCAAGCACGCCGACAGCGCCGAGCTGACCGGCAGCGTGTCGGTGAACGTCGGCAGCTGGGGCCGCACCCGCACCACCGTGGACGTGGGCAGCGCGCTCAATGCCAGCGGTACGGTGCGTGGCCGGGTGATCGGCAGCTACCTGGACACCGACGCGCAGATGGACCGCTACAACCAGCGCAAGACGCTCGGCTATGCGGTGATCGATGCCGACCTGACCCCCGATACCCAGCTCAGCGTGGGCTACGACTACCAGCACAAGAAGGCCAGCGGCGCGACCTGGGGCGGCTTCCCGATGTGGTACGCGGACGGTACTGCAACCAACTACCCGACGTCGTTCAATCCCTCGCCGGACTGGACCTACTGGGACACCACCAGCAAGCGCGCCTTCGCC
>NZ_QAIJ01000348.1:2917-3964 GCF_003060985.1 Stenotrophomonas sp. HMWF023 | reverse complement strand
GCGTACGACCTGATGGTCGGCAGCTGGGATTACCGCCCCGACCCCAGCGTGCTGATCGTCGCCATCGACGAGGGCAGCCTGCAGCGGCTGGGCCAGTGGCCGTGGCCGCGCTCGGTGCATGCGCGCCTGTTGGACCGCCTGACCGACGCCGGTGCCGAACGCGTCGCGCTGGACCTCATGCTGTCCGAGCCCGACCGTCGCGATGCGCGCCAGGACGCCGAGCTGGCCGCGGCGATCCGTCGCAACGGCCGCGTGGTGCTGCCGGTGCTGGCCGCGCCGGCGGCCGGCGACCGCATGGCCGAGGAGATGCTGCCGATCCCGTTGATTGCCGCCAGCGCTGCCGCCATGGGCCACAGCGACGTTGAAGTCGACGGCGACGGTGTCGCCCGCGGGGTCTACCTGCATGCCGGCATCGGCCAAGCGCACTGGCCGGCACTCGGCCTGGCGTTGACCGATCTGCCGCGACAACGCGCACACGGCCTGCCCGACCCCGACCCGGCGCTGGACTCGCCCTATCAATGGCGCCGCAATGATTACGTGCGCGTACGTTATGCCGGGCCACCGGAACGCTTGCCACAGGTGTCCTACGCCGATGTGCTGGAAGGGCGCGTGGATGCCTCGATGCTGCGTGGCAGGCGCATCGTGGTGGGCATGACGGCCAGTGGCATCGCCCTGCGGCTGTTGACACCCACCACGCGCGAGTACTGGATGAGCGGCAGCGAGTACCAGGCCAACATCGCCTCGATGCTGCTGCAGGACAAGCAGATCGACGTGTTGCCCCGCGCCTGGCAGGACGCCCTGACCGGGCTGCTGGTGGCGATGTGCGTACTGCTGCTCGGGCTGCGCCTGCCCTGGGTGGTTGCCCTGTGCTCGCTGCCGGCCGCGCCGCTGCTGAGCTGGCTGCTGCTGCGCACCAGCAGCCTCTGGTGGGCGCCGGCCAGCGCGCTGCTCGGCGTCGTGCTGGTATTGACTGCGTGGGCGACCTGGCGGATCGCCTCCTGGCACCGCCAGGCCAACCGCGATGCGCTGACCGGGCTGGGCAACCGC
>NZ_QAIJ01000348.1:634-2907 GCF_003060985.1 Stenotrophomonas sp. HMWF023 | reverse complement strand
ATCCAGGCGCATGCCCGGCGCCCCCGTGACATGGCCGCCCGCTACGGCGGCGACGAGTTCGCACTGGTGCTGCCCGACACCCCGGTTGAAGGCGCACGGCAGGTGATCGAAGACCTGATCTCCTGCATACGCGCCCTGCCGCCGCCCGGCGATGGCAGCGACACGGGTGTCACCCTGACCATCGGCGTCTACACCCGTGTGCCGGACAGCGACCTGCAACCGCATCATTTCGTCGAAGGCGCCGACAACGCGCTTTACCGGGCCAAGGACAATGGCCGCGACGGCTATGTGATCGACGGCGGCACGCCCGGGCCGTAGCGGCCGGCCGGCCTGATGTGGATGCCACGGGCTACAACATACGCATGCGAATGGTTAGACTGGGGCCCCGCCCCCTGCCCGGTTCCCGCATGAAAGCCAGCACGTTCCGCTTCGGCATCAATCTGTGGCCACCGTTCCTGTTCACCGGCATCCATGTCACCCGGATCACCCCGGACTACCGGCAGATCGACGTGGAACTGCGCCTGCGCCCCTGGAACCGCAACTACGTCGGCACCCACTTCGGCGGCAGCCTGTTCGCGATGACCGATCCGTTCTGGATGCTGGGCCTGATGCACACCCTCGGCCGTGACTATTACGTCTGGGATCGCGCCGGTGCGATCGATTTCCTCAAGCCCGGCCGTGGAACCGTGCGCACGTCCTTCCGCATCGACGACGCCCTGTTGGATGAACTGCGTACGGCGGCGGCCGGTGGCGAAAAAGTGCTGCGCTGGTTCAGCAACGACGTGGTCGACGAAGCCGGCGAGGTCGTCGCGCAGGTACGCAAGCAGGTCTATGTGCGCTTGAAGCCACACGCACGGTAAAGCGGGCCGGCTGACGCCCCGCTATCCTCTGCAGCCCTGCCATGGAGGCTGCAATGCGCCTTTTCGTCCTTGCTGCGGCGCTGACCGCCCTGCCCTTCGCCGCCAGCGCACTGGATGTGCCGCCGGTGCGCTACCCCATCCTGCCGACGCACGCCGCTACGGCCGAGGCTTTCGTACCTGCCGGCTGGGCGCTGGAATACAGGATTGAAGGCGACCTCGACCAGGACGGGCGCAGCGACCTTGCGCTGGTGCTGCGCCAGCAGGACCCGCGCAACATCATCGAGCACGATGGGTTCGGGCCGTCGCCGTATGACAGCAACCCGCGCATCCTCGCCATCGCCTTTGCGCGACCGTCCGGTTATGTGCTGGCCGCGCAGAACCACACACTCATTCCGCGGCCGGACTCGCCCGTGCTCAGCGACGCGCTGGCAGAAGGCACCGGCGTATCGATCCAGCGCGGCGCACTGCGGGTAGGGCTGTATTCGTTCTCCAGCGCGGGCAGCTGGTCGACCAGCACCACCACGTTCACGTTCCGCTGGCAGGAAGGCGCCTTCGCGCTGATCGGTTACGACCGCGACTCGATGATGCGCAATTCCGGGCAGACCGAGGGCCTCAGCGTGAACTTCTCCACCGGCAAGGTGAAGCTGACCGAAGGCAGCATGCAGGACGACAAGGAACAGGTGCGATGGCAGACCCTGGGTGACCGCAAGCGCTGGACGCTGGACAGCGTTGGCGATGGCTGGGCATTCAATCCGCTCGGCGACGGCGACTGAGCCCGGGCCAGTCCGCCCGCAACGGCATCGAGATTTCCGGGCCCTCGCCTTCGCGCGCAGGTCCCCGCCGCAGTACCTGCAGGTAGCGACCGTCGGCAGACAGTTGTGGCATGCGGGCGTCCGAACGCCACTGTGCCGGTAACCGCGCCAGTGCCTCGTCGGGTGGCCCCGGCTGTTGCCGCAGCCAGCGCTGCGCGCCGAGCAGGCGGATCATCGCCGCCGTGTCCTGGCTGCGCGCAGCGTACTGTGCGTAGGACGGCCCGGCGATGGCGCTCAATGTGCACCCCAGCGGATTGGCCACGCAGCCCACGTCCCATCGGGGCGATAGCGGGACAAGGAGCGGGACATCGGCTGCCAGCGCCTTGGCTGCAGCGGGGCGGCATGCCCAGCCGAAATTGCCGGCGATCCGGGCCAGGGTGTGGTCGCGATCCAGCAGCAGACGGCTACCTGCTGTCTGCGTGGACGCCTCGATGGCGGCCTTGTTCATCGCAAATTCGCCCTGCATCGCATGACACAGGCTCTGCTCGTCGGCGTCCAGCGGCTGCAGCGCCGCCTCGCAGGAGGCGGGCAGCACGTAATCCGGTGATTGCTCGACCAGCATGTCAGCCAGCAATGCAGCATGGGTCCTCACCACGGCGGC
>NZ_QAIJ01000348.1:0-624 GCF_003060985.1 Stenotrophomonas sp. HMWF023 | reverse complement strand
GCCCTCGATGGCACCGGCAACATCGCCCTGCACGTAAGCCAGTGCCTGTGCACTGGTGCCATCCAACAGCGGCGTGTACGCCGGTAGTGGCATGAGCTCGCTTCCGGCGGGCAGGAACGGGGAATCGAAACGGTCGAAGTCTGCCAACCGGGCCAGTCGCTCGTGCAGGCCGGCATGCCCGGCGTGGGCGTCAGCGAAGCGCTGCGGATCAGCGCGTACCTGTGCCAGGCAGCCGACGGGCCCGACGGCACAACGACCTGCCCCATCCAGATTCAACGGTGCGTGCCCGGCCGCCAGCAACGAGGCGTGCGACGCCTGCGATGGCGAGGCCTTCCAGCGCCGCAGATCGTCGGCCAACGCCGCCTCACGCTGGGCCTGGTCCAGCCCATCGAAGGGCAGCGTCCACAGCAGGGCGAAGCCGTTGCGACCTTCGTTGGGTTGCACGGCCTCAAGCAGACGCCTGTCTTCCCGCTGGGCGGCCGACAACGGCCAGAACCTCGACAGCAGCCATGCCGCGACGGCCATCACCAGCAGGGCCAGCATTGCCCAGCCCAACCACCGCAGCATCTTCAACACAGCATCCTTTCCCTGCATGGCCAGCACCGCCAACGGACAGCGTAAACG
>NZ_QAIJ01000347.1:1234-2296 GCF_003060985.1 Stenotrophomonas sp. HMWF023 | reverse complement strand
TGTCGGCGCTGCGACGTCGCGAGCCTGCGCCCTTCGGCAGCGCCATCACCGTGCTGCGTTCGGCCAGCGGGTAGCGGCCCTCGATGTAACGGCGCAGGGTGTCCAGGTTGGTGTAATCGGGCAGCGCCTGGCTGTCGATGACATAGGTCTGTTTGACCGTGCCATCGGGCTCGGCACCTTCGCTCACGTCATACGCCCAGATTTCCTGGATCGGCGTTTCCTGTTCAACGTTGCCGAAACGCAGCACGCCCCCGGTCTGCGCCGGAATGTCGTCGACGCTGCGCGCCACGCCTTGGGGACGCGTTGCCAGCACCTGCGTGGCGTGCGCCGCATTGCGGCCATGGGCCAGCGTGCCGAACGCCGCGCCACGGATCTCCACGCGGTTGACGGTCTCGCCGGCCGGCACGGTCAGGTCCAGGTGCTGGCCGCTTTCCACATAGGTGTTCCAGTCCGGCAACTGGAAGTAGTCGTTGCGGCCTGGCAGCCGCGAGCGGTTGTAGACCCCCGGCCAGGTGGTTTCGGCGATGCCGTCGGTGGCCTTCCACATCCATGCCTTCATATCGCGGGTATCGGCAAATTCGATCTTGCGGATACGCGTGCTGGCTGCGGTCAATGCCGGTGGCGGTGCGCCGTCCCAGCCGAAGCGATGGCGCCAGGCGCGGTCATCGCTGGCGCTGGCAACGGCGCTGGTGACGGCCTTGCCACGCGCGAGCGCACTGACCGCCGCAGCATCAAGCATGCGGTCATACACGCGGATGTGCTGGAAATCGCTGCCGCGGAGGAAGTTGTAGCGGCTCTGCACCTGGTAGGGCGCCATCACCCGTCCGGCCAGGCCAAGCTGGTCCAGCGCTGCATCGTAGTCACCGCTGGCCTGCACACGCGCCACCTCGCGGCCATCGACGAACAGGCGCACGCCCTGGTCTTCATCCCAGGCGAAGGCCAGGTGCAACCATTGGTCCGCGCGTGGCGGCGTGTCCATGCGGAACGACACACGCGTGCGGGCGAGGTTGGAATCGGTGACGAACGCATCGAAACCGTGCCCGTTCCAGTCGATGCGCAGCC
>NZ_QAIJ01000347.1:264-1224 GCF_003060985.1 Stenotrophomonas sp. HMWF023 | reverse complement strand
CGCGCTGGGCGAGGATGTTGCCGGGCGCATCCCAGGCAAGCACGCCGTCGTCCTGCCATTGGATCGCCTTGCCGCGCGCTCCGTCGTCGACGATGTCGACCTTGTCGCGGAAGTTCGGCACCGCTTCCCCGTGCGCCACCACGGCCTCAAGACCCTTGCCGGCATCGACGTGGAACAGCAGCGTGGGCGCATCAGTGGCGGCCATCGCGGGGCCGGCAGCCAGGGCCACCGCCAGCAACAGGCAGCGGGACAGGGTCGAGCGGTGCGGCATCAGGCGTTTCCTTTCAACGGGCGACGGCCGGCGAGGGCCGCCGGACCGTAGCAAGGCCACGCCGCGACGGCACCTTGCGGCGCAGCAGCGATCGTGGCGAACGGCGGCGTGCCGGGTGGCACGCCGTCGGCGTTGCTCAGAACTTGTAGCGCAGCCCCAGCAGGTACTGGCGGCCGGTCTCGGTGTACTGCAGCGGCAGACGACCGGTCAGCGGCGAGTACACCCACTCGTCGGAGGCTTCGTTGGTCAGGTTGATGCCTTCCAGGCTCAGTTCCAGCTGGTCGCTGATCTTGTAGCGGATGGACGCATCGAACACCGTGGTACCGGTCATGCCGTGGTAGCCGTCGAGGTTGAAGCCGGTTTCCTGGCCCGGTGCCTGGGTCAGGTAGTCATCGCGGTTGGTGGCCGAGATGCGCCCCGCGAACTTCTCACCTTCATAGAACAGCGTGGCATTCCACGACGACTTCGACAGGCCGGTCAGGTCGGTCTTCATCACCGGCTGCCCGGCCGCGTTGATGTACTGGATCTTCGATTCCACCCAAGTGTAGTTCAACTGCACGCCCAGGTTCGCCCACTTGCCCGGCAGGAAGGTGAAGGGCTGGGTGTAGTTGGCCTCCACGCCGTGCAGTTCGCCGCCGGGGGTGTTGACCGGCTTGCTGTAGGTGAAGTCATCGGTGGCCGAGGCGCCG
>NZ_QAIJ01000347.1:0-254 GCF_003060985.1 Stenotrophomonas sp. HMWF023 | reverse complement strand
AGGCCATGTCCCAGCTGCTGTGGTCGGCATAGCCGACGCGGAAGATCACGAACGGTGCTTCGCCCACCGCGTAGCGCGCGCGCCAGTCGAAGGCGAGGGTGCCGCGCTGGGCGAGGATGTTGCCGGGCGCATCCCAGGCAAGCACGCCGTCGTCCTGCCATTGGATCGCCTTGCCGCGCGCTACGCGGTGGGCGAAGCACCGTTCGTGATCTTCCGCGTCGGCTATGCCGACCACAGCAGCTGGGACATGGCCT
>NZ_QAIJ01000346.1:0-1035 GCF_003060985.1 Stenotrophomonas sp. HMWF023 | reverse complement strand
GGGTGTGGTGGGTCTTGACGTCCACCGGCTTCGGGTAGGCCGCGGTGTGGCAGAACGACTGCATCACCAGGTCGGCCGAGAAGCCCAGGCAGGCCAGGTCCTTCAGCTCGTCGCGGGTCATCGGGCCGGTGGTGTCCTGCGAGCCCACCGAGGTCATCTTCGGTTCGCAGTAGGTGCCCGGACGCATGCCCTGCCCTTCCGCCAGGCCACAGGCGCGGCCGACCATCTTCTGTGCCAGCGAGAAGCCCTTGCCGGTGTCGGCCGGCTGCACCGGCAGGCGGAACAGGTCGGTCGGGGCCAGGCCCAGCGCTTCACGCGCCTTGCCGGTCAGGCCGCGGCCGATGATCAACGGAATGCGGCCACCGGCACGCACTTCGTCGAACAGCACTTCGGACTTGACCTGGAACTCGGCGATCACTTCGCCGTTCTTCAGCGCCTTGCCGTCGTACGGACGCAGCTCGACGACATCGCCGTGCTCCATCTTCGACACGTCCAGCTCGATCGGCAGCGCGCCGGCATCTTCCATGGTGTTGTAGAAGATCGGCGCGATCTTCGAACCCAGGCAGACGCCACCGGCGCGCTTGTTCGGGATGAACGGAATGTCATCACCGGTCCACCACAGCACGCTGTTGGTGGCCGACTTGCGCGAAGAACCGGTGCCGACCACGTCGCCGACATAGGCCACCAGGTGGCCCTTGTCCTTCAGCGACAGGATCTGCTGGATCGGGCCGCGCTTGCCGTCTTCTTCCGGGGTGAACGCTGCGTCGTCACGCTTGTTCTTCAGCATCGCCAGGGCGTGCATCGGAATGTCCGGGCGGGTGGTCGCGTCCGGTGCCGGCGACAGGTCGTCGGTGTTGGTTTCGCCCGGCACCTTGAACACGGTTACGGTCAGGCTCTGCGGCACTTCCGGGTTGCTGGTGAACCACTCGGCATCGGCCCAGCTCTGCATCACGGACTGGGCGTTGGCGTTGCCGGCCTTGGCCTTTTCCTGCACGTCGTGGAAGGCGTCGAACACCAGCAGGGTCTTCTTCAGCG
>NZ_QAIJ01000084.1:13665-16826 GCF_003060985.1 Stenotrophomonas sp. HMWF023 | reverse complement strand
CTCGACCACGGCGCACTGGGCTTCATTCCGAAATCCGCTGATTCGGACACCATCGGCCATGCGCTCGGCACCATCCTCGATGGCGAGACCTGGGCGCCGCCGGAAGCCCACAACGTGCCGCCGACCGGCAGCGAAGAACGCGAAGTCGGCCAGCGCCTGCGCGAGCTGACCCCGCAGCAGTTCCGCGTACTGCAGATGCTCGGCGCGGGCCGTTTGAACAAGCAGATCGCCTACGACCTCAACGTCTCCGAAGCAACGATCAAGGCCCACGTCACCGCGATCCTGCGCAAGCTGGGCGTGACCAACCGCACCCAGGCGGTGCTGATGGCCGGCAAGCTGGCGATCGACGACGACGCCATCGTGCTGCCGCCGGAAGAAGATTGACGTTGGTAGGTGCCAAGCTTGCTTGGCACGCTTTCGCCGTTGCGCGTGCCGGCCAGCGGCCGGCACTACCGGATTCCGCTTCGGCCTGACGCCACCATTTCCACGCGATATAGCCATCGCTATAAAAACCAGCCCTGCCTGCGCGTTTCGCTGGAAATGCGCCACGCGCGGATCGCGGTGCTAAGCTTCGCGTCCCCTTGGGGAGTAGCCGGATTCCTACGCAGGAATCGTCCACGTCAACATACTCGGCCAGCGCGCCGTGGCGTGGACAACCATGATGGTTGGCGAGACCAGCGGCCCGCGCGCGCAACATCAGGTTGGGCGCGAGCGCAGGCCGTGCGTCCGTCCTTGCCCGACCTCAGCAGCCGCCAATGTCCCCCATTTCGATCCTCCTGATCGGCTTTGCCATGTCCACCGATGCCTTCGCCGCTGCGATCGGCAAGGGTGCAGCCATGCGCAAGCCGGTGTTCCGTGATGCGCTGCGCGCCGGCATCATCTTCGGCGTCATCGAGGCGATCACACCCATCATCGGTTGGCTGCTCGGCCGTGCCGCGCTGCAGTACGTGGAAGCGTTCGACCACTGGATCGCCTTCGGCCTGCTCGGCGCGCTGGGCATCCACATGATCTACAACGGCCTGCGTCCGGATAACGGCGAGGACGATGAAGATCCGGCGCAGCACCATGGCTTCTGGAAGCTGGCACTGACCGGTTTCGCCACCAGCATCGACGCGATGGCAGTCGGCATCGGCCTGGCCTTCATGGACGTGCATATCGGGGTGATGGCCGCAGTCATCGGCCTATGCACGCTGACCATGGTCACCGCCGGCATCATGCTGGGCCGCGTGCTCGGCAGCATGGTCGGCAAGCGCGCCGAAATCATCGGTGGCGTGATCCTGGTGATCATCGGTGCGACGATCCTGTATGAACACCTGCACGGCGTCGCGTAAGGCGTCGGCTGTCGGCGATCATGAGGTTGCCGGCCAGCGGCCGGCACTACCCGCGCGTCATCCGCGTGTGGCGTGGATTCAGTCGTTGTTGCGGGTATCCCGCAGTGCGCCCAGGAACGCGCGCAGCGACGCCGGCTTGATCGGCTTGGTCAACAGGCGATAGCCACGCTCGCGTGCCATCCGCTTCAGTTCATCGCGGCCATCGGCGGTAAGCAGCGCACCAGGCAACGGATAGCCCGCCGCCTCACGCAATGCCACCAGCGCATCCAGGCCATCCATGCGATCGTGCAGGTGGTAGTCCACCAGCATCACCTGCGGACGCTCGGCGATCTTCTGCAGCGCCTGGTCCACCGTCGATGCGGTGATCACCTGCACCTGCCAGCGCCCCAGCAGCGCGCGCATGCCATCGAGGATCTCCTCGTCGTTGTCCACGCACAGCACGCGCAGGCCCGCCAACGAATCGCTGCGGACCGGCGGTGCCGTCGCCGCCAGGGTGACCGCATCGGTATATCCCGGCAGCGGCGCCACCCGCGGCAGGATGATCGAGAACATCGAGCCGCTGCCGACCCGGCTGCGCGCATTCAAGCGATGATCGAGCAGCCGCGAGATGCGCTGGCAGATCGACAGGCCCAGTCCCAGGCCCTGCTCGCCCCAATCGAACGGCTGCTGGTAGCGATGGAACTCGTCGAAGATCTGCCGCATGTGATGCTCGGGAATGCCGGGGCCGGTATCCCACACCTGCAGTTCCACTTCATCGCCGCGCTGGCGCACGGCCAGCACGATGCGCCCCTGCCGTGTGTAGCGCAGCGCATTGGCAAGGAAGTTCTGCAGCACACGGCGCAGCAGGCGACGATCGCTGCGCACCCAGGTGGTGCGCGCGAACAGATCCAGTCGCAGCCCGCGTCCGGCCGCGACCGGCGTGTACTGCGCGGCCAGCTCACGCATCAAAGCACTGACATCGAACTCGCCGATCACCGGATGCAGGCCGCCGGCATCCAGCCGCGAGACGTCCAGCAGGCCATCAAGCAGCTCTTCGGCCGCGCGCAGCGACGCATCCACGCGTTCGGCCAGATGCCGCTGCTCGTCGCTGACATGGTCGCTTTCGCGCAGCGCCGAAGCGAACAGCCGCGCCGCATTCAACGGCTGCAGCACGTCATGGCTGATCGCGGCCAGAAAACGGGTCTTCGACTGCTGCGCGACTTCCGCAACATGCGAGCGCTCGGCCACGCGCTGCTCCAGCGTTTCGTTGGCTTCCAGCAGCGCGCGTTCGGCGTGCTTGTAGTCGGTGATGTCGTTGTAGCTGGTGACGTAGCCGCCGCCGGGCAGTGCCTGGCCGCGCATTTCGATCACCTTGCCATCGCTTCGGGTGCGCTCGAACACATGCGGCGAGCCGGCGCGCATGTAGCCGATGCGGCGATTGATCTGCAGTTCGATATCGCCCTCGCCCAGCTCACCACGCTCGGCGTTGTAGCGGATCAGATCGGCGACCGGACGACCCACGTAGAGCATGCCGTCGGGGTAGCCGAACATGTCCTGGTAGCGGCGGTTCCAGGCGGTCAGGCGCATGTCCGGGTCGACCACGCTGACCCCGGCGCTGATGTTTTCCAGAGTGGTCGACAGGATCTCGCGGTTGAAGCGCAGTTCCTGTCCCGCTTCGTCCAGCACCGCCACCACTTCGCCCAGGTCCATGCCCGAACCGCGCAGCAGGCTGGTCAGCAGCAGGCGCGCGGAGGCCGCACCGATCGACGCCGCCAGCAGGCGTTCGGTGAACTGCACCCAAGGCCGGTCGGCCGGTGCCGAGGACTGCAGCTCGCGCCCCAGCGACTGCGC
>NZ_QAIJ01000084.1:11755-13655 GCF_003060985.1 Stenotrophomonas sp. HMWF023 | reverse complement strand
GTGCCAGCAGATCGCCCACGTGCACGTGGCCCGGCCAACCACCCGCCACTGAAGGTCGCTCGGCATAGGGATCGAGGAAGGGCGCAGCGCGCAGGCGCTCATCCACGCCCGGGCGCCAACGCGCCGATACCAGCATCATCGTCGCCGCGTTGACCAGCAGCGACCAGAACGTGCCATGGGTCAGCGGGTCCCAGCCGGTCATGCCGAACAGCTGCTGCGGGCGCAGCCAATCGATGCCGAACGGACCGTGCTGCACCCAGCCCGCATCCATCCAGCCGGCCATCGTCATCGCCGGCAGCAGCAGGGTGTACAACCAGGTGGCGAAGCCGAGCAGCATGCCGGTCTCGACGCCACGACGGCTGGCGCCACGCCAGTACAGGCCACCGATCAGGCCCGGCGCGAACTGCGCTACCGCGGCGAAGGCCATCAATCCATACGAGGCCAAGGTGCTGTCGTTGCTGCTGCTGCGGTAGTAGCTGTAGGCCATCAACGCCAGCAGCAGGATCGCCAGGCGGCGGATCCACAGCACGCGCGAGGCGACGTCGGCCGCTTCCTGGTGATCGCCACTGCGACGCAGCAGCACCGGCATCACCAGGTCGTTGCTGACCATCGTCGCCAGCGCGATGGAAGACACGATGACCATGCCGGTGGCAGCGGAAAAACCGCCGATATAGGCGATCAATGCCAACGCGTTGCGGCCCTCGGCCAGCGGCAGGGCCAGCACCATCGAGTCGTCGGCCACGCCGCTTCCGGTACCGAACAGGCTGACGCCAGCGGTAGCGATCGGCAGCACCATCGCCGAGATCAGCACCAGGTAGCCACCGAACATCCAGCGCGCGCGGCGCACATCGCGCACGTCGCCGCACTCGACCACCGCCACGTGGAACTGGCGCGGCAGGCAGATGATGGCCAGGAAACTGAGCAGGGTCTGCGAGAGGAAGCCCACCGGTGGCAGGCCGGTGAACAGCGTATGCACCGACTCCACCACCGCCTCGTTACGGTCGCTGAGCCAGACATAGGCGAACACGCCCACCGCCACCATCGCCACCAGCTTGATCACCGATTCCAGCGCGATCGCCAGCATCATACCGTGATGGTGTTCGGTGGCATCGACCTGGCGGGTGCCGAACAGGGTGGCGAACAGCGCCATCAGCAGTGCCACATACAGGGCCGGGTCGCTGAAGAAACCGGTCGGCCCGGTGTTGCCGGTCAGTACCTGCAGGCTCATCGCCACCGCTTTGTACTGCAGGGCGAGGTAGGGAATGATGCCGATCAGCGCGATGATCGCCACCAGCGCCGCCAGCCGCCGCGAGCGGCCGAAGCGCGAGGAAATGAAGTCGGCGATGGAGACAACGTTCTGGCTGCGCGCGATCAGCGCCAGGCGCTCGATGATGCGCCAGCCGAACAACAGCAGCAGCAGCGGGCCGATGTAGATCGGCAGGTAGCCCACGCCGTTGCGCACGGCGGTACCGACTGCGCCGTAGAAGGTCCACGACGAGCAGTACACGGCCAGTGCCAGGCTGTAGACGACCGGTCGCAGCCACGGCCGGTCCGGGTACATCGGCCGACGGTCGCCCCACCACGCCACGCCGAACAGCAGCGCGGCATAGGCAACCGAGACCAGCAGCAGGATCCAGCTGGAGACCAAGCGCGTGTTTCCGTCGAAGGAACCCGCAGTGTAGGCCACGCGTGGCCGGGTGTACGGGCTGGGTGAAGGGCCACCACCCCCACCAAGGTGGGGGCCCACAATCATCAGGCACCCCCACCCAGGTGGGGGCCGGCAATCCGCGCTCGATCCGGCCTTATTCCGCCGGAACGCCCATTTCCTTCAGCAGCTCGGGTGCCGGATAGACCTTGGCCAGCAGCCAGCGCAGGTAGCGCATGTCCACGTGCACGGCGC
>NZ_QAIJ01000084.1:0-11745 GCF_003060985.1 Stenotrophomonas sp. HMWF023 | reverse complement strand
GGCTGGCACTGACCGACTCCCAGTTGCTGTCGAAGTTCAGGCCGATCAGTTCGCCCTTGGCGTTGAGCACCGGCGAGCCGGAGTTGCCGCCGGTGGTGTCCAGGTTGGTCAGGAAGTTGACCGTCTGCGTCTTCAGCGCGGGATCGGCGGTGCTGCCGAAGTCGCCCTTGGCAATCGCGGCCAGCAACGGCTTGGGTGCATCGAACGGATAAGCGTTGGTGTTCTTCTCGACGATGCCGGCCACGGTGGTCACCGGCGAGTACGTCACGCCATCACGCGGGTGCAGCGCCTCGACCTTGCCGTAGCTGATGCGCAGCGTGCGGTTGGCATCCGGGTACACCGCACGGCCCTGCTTCGCACGCCAGGCGAACAGCGCCTGCATGTAGGCCGGGCGCAGGCGCAGCTGTTCGCCTTCGCGGGTCTTGCTCTCGTTCTCGATGCGCAGCTGCGCGGCCACCAGCGGGCCGGCCACGGCGATCAGCGGATCAGCGGCCAGCGCCTTGCCTTCGCGGGCAGCGGCGAAACGGGACAGACGCTGCGCTTCGTCACCCAGCTGGGTCCCGGCGTACAGCGTGTCCAGTGCCTGCGCCAGCTGTGCCGGGGTGCGGCCGAACGCCGTATCGAACTCGGCCACGCGCTGCGCATCCGGAAGCTGCTGGTAGCGGGTCAGCAGGGTGGTCAGCAGTGCCTTCTCGACCTCGGGGGCATAGCGACGCTGCACCTGCTTCAGCACGCCCTCGATCATCGCCTGGTCGCGCTGCTGGTACCCGGTCTCGCGCTGCGCGTCCGGCTTGGCCGATTCGATGCGCAGGCGTTCCAGCAGCAGCGCCGAGCGCAGCAGCTGGCTCTGGCCGGCCATCTGTTCCAGCAGCAGGTCGCGCTCGCCCACCGCCGCGCCCTGCGACAGGTTGGCCAGCAATGCCTTGATGTCGCCCTGGTACTTGCGGTCGGTAGCGGCCAGCATCGCCTGCTCGTCGGTTGCACGCTGCGCCTTGGCGTCGCTGCGCAGCAGACCTTCCAGCTCACCGGCGGCGCGCTTGCGGTTGTTCTTCAGCGACTGCAGCTGCGAGGCATAGCGGGTACGCGCCTGCGCGTCCTTGGCACTGGCCGCCTCGATGGTGTCGATCATCTGCTGGAACACCGACACCCGGCGCGGCAGCACGGTATCGATCTGGCCCGCGAATTCGGCGGCGGTGCGGAGGCGGTAGGTGATGCCCGGGTAACCGGCCAGCATCGCGTAATCGCCCTCCTTCGGGCCTTCCACCGACATCTGCAGGTGCGCCGGTGCCTGGTAGGGCACGTTGTCCTTGCTGTAGGCGGCCGGCTTGCCGTCCTTGCCCACGTAGGCGCGCAGCAGGGTGAAGTCGCCGGTGTGGCGCGGCCACATGAAGTTGTCGATCTCATCGCCGTAGTTGCCGATCGCGCGCGGCGGTGCATAGACCAGGCGAACGTCGCTCAGTTCCAGCTGGGCGATGCGGTAGAAGTCGGTGCCGTAATACATGTTGGCCACCGAGCAGCGCACGCTGCCGTCCTTCTCGCACTCGGCCACGATCTGCTTGCTGGCCGCATCCACCGCGTCGAAGTAGGCGCGGCCGGTCTTGCCCCGGGCCTGCGCCAGCACCTGGTCGGTCACCTTGTCGAAGCCGACGGTGACCAGCACGCGGAAGTCCGGATTGGCCGGGCGCTCGTCGGCGCGGCCCTTGGCGATGAAGCCGTCGTTGATGAAGTTGTGCTCGGGCGAACTGTTGTACTGGATCACGCCCATCGCCACGTGGTGGTTGGTCAGCAGCAGGCCGTCGGCCGAGACGAACGAGCCGGTGCCACCACCGGCACGCACCACCGCACTCAGCGGCGGCGCGGTGACGTTGGCCAGATCGGCCGGGTTGCCCTTGAAACCGGCCGCCTGCAGCGGCTTGGCCAGCTCCGGCAGCTGGGTCGGCATCCACATGCCTTCATCGGCGTGGGCGCCGGCGGCGAGGGTCAGGCCCAGGGCCAGGGCGGTGGGGAGGGCTTTGCGTGGCGACATGAGGCAATCCGGTACGACAGAACAGCCCGGGACCATAGCCGCTGGGGGCGGACGGGGCAACGGCCGATGGTTGGGGGCCTGACAGGTAGAGCCGAGCCCATGCTCGGCTGCTCTTCCGTCAGTCCGCGCTGCGCGCGGAAGCCGAGCATGGCTCGGCTCTACAGGGATGCCGCGGCGGGTTATTTTTCCCGCCGCCAGTTCAGCGAACCGCGGTTTTCCACCGTGCTCGATTCCACTTCAACGTCGAAGCCGCGGCGCAGCAGGTACTTCAGCGTGATCACCGAACCGGCACCGACCAGCGACACGCCGTAGCCCACGTACAGCTTGGGCGAAATGTACTTGCCGACACCGATGACCGAACCGCCCAGCGCGCGCGACTGGCTGACGCCGGCATCGTCCAGGCCAAGCTTGGCACCCAGCTGCGAAGCCAGCAGGCCGCTGCCGGCCGACAACGCCGCCGAGGCCGCGTTCACCTGCTGGGTCTGGTCGCTGCTGGCACCGGTCAGGCTGCGCCCCAGCACCAGGTAACCCAGTGCTTCGGACTGCGACATCGCTGGATCGGACCAGACATCGGCACGTGGCTGCTGTGCGCGCCCAGTCACGTCGATGCCGGCGGTGACATCACCGATCCGGCGCTCGGCGCGGATGTTGATGCGCGGGTCGGACACCGCGTTGTAGTTCCAGTTGAGGTTGCCGCGGGTGATGGTCAGGTCCTGGCCATAGGCCTTGTAGCGGCCACTGACTTCCAGGCCGCCGTTGGCGGTCATCTCGCGGCCGGGCTTGGCCCAGACCTGCATCTTGCCGGTCAGCGCGCCCTTCAGGCCGAAGCCGGTCATCTTGACCTTGTCACCCAGGCTGACAGTCAGCTCCATGTCCAGCGGCGAGGTGCGCGACTCTTCCGGATCGGCCGGGTCCAGCACCACCACGTCTTCGGACACCGAGGTGCCACGGTCCAGGCGCTCCAGATCGATGTCGGCCTCCGGCACGTGCACCGTTCCACGCAGCTCCATCGCGGTCTTGGCCAGGGTGAAGTCCAGGTTGGGATTGGCGACGATGCGCAGTTCGCTGGTATTGGACAGCAGCACATTCTCGCCGTGGATCTTCAGCTGCAGCGGCTGTGCATCGCCGAACCAGGACAGGCCGCCGTCGACATACAGCGTGCCCTTGCCCGAATTGGCCTGCGCGGTGATCTTGGCCGAACCATCAGGCTGGGCGACGAAGCTGCCCTTGCCCTGATCGAAGGTCAGGCCCAGCGCCGGGAACTCGCCCTTGAAGTTGCTCAGCTGCGCATCACCGCCCAGCGAGGGCTGGCCGCGCGTGCCACGCAGGCTCACGTGGCCTTCGATCAGGCCGGTCGGGCGCACCACGTCCGGCGAGAACAGTTCCAGCCAGTACAGGCGCGACATGTTGAGGTAGAGCTCGCCGTTGAGCGGCGCACTCGGTTCCCAACCGGTCTGCATCCTGGCATCGACGAAGCCGTTGCCCTGGAAGCCCATGCCCAGGTAGCCCTTGATGCTGGCCGGGGTCATGTCCAGCTTCAGCGAGAACTGGTCATAGCGCACCAGCTCGCCACGGTTGGCATCGGCCACGCTGGTGTTGCGGTTCTCGCCCAAGCGTACGCCGCCTTCGGCCGAGCGCACTTCCACGTGCCCTTCCCACGCGTTGCCACGCGGACGGATCTGCGCGTCCAGGTTGAGTTCGCCACGCAGGTAGATGCGCCGGCCGGACTGCGGTGGCAACCACGGCTGCACCAGCGCCAGCGGCAACGCATCGCCGCGCACAACCAGCCCTTCGCGCGGCCAGTTGGCGTGCGCGCACAGGGCGCCGCCGGTCGCAGCGCCCAGGCAGGTTTCGCCCAGCGTGTAGTTGCTGCCGTTGATGGCGAATGCCGCAGGCGCACGCAGTGCCCACGCATCGCCCTTCACCGGTGCGATGCGCAGCGTGGCCAGTTCGCCACGCCACTGCTCGCCCTGCTGGCGCACGCTGCCCTGCAGCTCGATCGCACCCAGTTCGTTGCGGGTCTGCGCGGCCAGGCGCAGGTTGGAGACACTGCCCTGCGCATCGATGTTCAAGCGCTCCAGCAGCATGCCTGCATTGACCTGCTGGCCCTGAATCGCCAGCGTGCCACTGTCACCACGCCACGGCAGGCGGCCCTTGATGCTCAGGCTTTCAGCGCCGTAACCGTCCCAGTTGAGATTGTTGCCGACCAGGTCGGCGGTGATGTCCGGCGCATCGCGCGGGCCTTTCACCTGCACCTGGCCACGCAGGCCGCCATCGGCGCCGGGCAGCAGGTCGCTCAGCTGCAGCGGCTCGAAGCGCGCATCGATGTCCAGGCGGTCGCCGACCTTGCCCGAGGCGGTCACCCGGCTGCTGCCAACGGCCAGTTTCAATTCACCCTGGCCCTGCTCACCCTGCAGGGCGAACTTGCCTTGTGCATCCACGTTGCGCTGGCGCAGGGTGCCCTTCAGCGAGGGCAGGTCCACCGTGGCCTCCAGCGTGCCCGCAGTGCCCGGCGGCGCGTTGGCCGGCGGCGGCAGCTGACGGCCCTTGGACGCGAGATTGCCGGACAGACGACCATCCCAACCCGGCGCGAAGTAGCCCGGGTCGAAATCCTTCAGCGTGGCCTTGGCATCCCAGTCCAGCTGCGGTGCCCACGCCACCTTGCCTTCCACCTGCAGTTGGCCACCCGGGGTCTGCGCCTGCAGTTCGCGGATCTCGGCGGCCTGATCGTTGCCACGCACATCGAAGCGCAGCTGTGCCTTCTGCTTTTCGCGTTCGACATCGGCACGGCCGATCGCCGCCCACGCCTTCAGCGTACCGGCCAGGCCGAAGCGCGCTTCCTTCAACGTCACCGGCACCGGCGAACTGCCAGCAGTGTTCGGGTCCGGCGCCGGCACCCAGGTCAGGTCCTGTGCGATCACCGAGAAATTCAGCTTCTGCTGGTCTTCTTCGCTGAAATCAGCGGTACCTTCCAGGCGCGCTTCGCCGCCCAGTCCCTTGACCACCAGCGGCGAGACCTTCAGCACCTGGTCCTGCAGCGACACCACCGACGGCGCCAGCTCCAGTTCCTGCTCACCCTGCTTCACCCGGCCATGCAGGTTGGCATTGCCGCCCTTGCCGGAGGCGGTGAAATCCAATGCCAGCGGTGCGATGGCCGAGCTGGCCAGCGCCGGCGACAACAGCGCCAGGTCCAGCTCGTCGCTGCGCACGGTCGCGTTCCAGGTCGGATCGGTGCGGCCATCGAACACCAGCATCGCGTGCAGCGGCTTCGGCGCGCGACCGGCCAACGCCACTTCCATATGCGCCAGATCACCGCGCGCGACCAGGCCAACCGTGGCCGCGGTCCGTCCGCGCGGTGCCGGCAGCACTGCAGTGACGGTAACGTCGGTGTCGTAATCCTTGGCCGGGATGTAGCGGCCCTGGGCAGTGAAATTGCCCATGTCGCTGTCCACGACCAGCTTGCGCGCCTGGAACTCGCCATTGGCGATCTCGATGCCACCACGCACGCGGCTGATGTCGATCACCGGCTCGTTGGCCTGGCTGATGCGGAAACTGTCGATGGCGATCACATCGGCCTGGATCGCCAGCGGCATTTCGATCTGCGGCAGCGAATCAGGCCACGACGGCAGCTTGAACGGCTCATCGCTCTTGGCCAGGTTGAGCGTGGCGTTGGTCAGTTCCAGCTTGTCCAGCAGCAGCTTGCGGCCCAGCAGCGGACGCAGGTCCGGTTCCAGGTGCGCGCGCTCGGCGTGGAAATGGATGTCGTCGTAGCGGAAGTCGACGTTGTAGAGGGTCAGCGGTCCAGCCACCGGGCCATCGACCTTGTCCCAGGTGAAGCTGGCGCCCACCGGCAGGCGTGCCACCACCTGCGCCAGCAGCACATCGCGGCCGGCCACCGTCTGCAGCAGCCAGTACACGGCCAGCAGGGCAACCAGCACCAGGCCGACCACGCCCGCGCCGGACCATGCCCAGAAACGGCGACGGCGGTAGAAGCGTACGCGCCGCGGCGGCGTGTTCGGCGACGGGGTCGGTGCGGGCGTGCTCACAGGTCCGCTCCGATGTTGAGGTACAGCTGGAACTGCGAATCAGGGTTGTTCAGGCCGTGCGCGATATCCACCCGCACCGGGCCCACCGGCGATTTCCAGCGCACGCCGAAGCCGACGCCGGTATGCAGGTCGATATTGGTATCGAAGGCGCTGCCGGTATCGACGAATACCGCCGCACCCCACGGGCCGCCATTGAAGTAATGCTCGTATTCGGCCGAACCGACCACCAGGTGCTTGGCACCCAGAGCGTACTTGTCGGGTCTGGGCGTGCGCGGGCCGACCTCACGGTAGGCATAGCCGCGGATGCTGCGGTCGCCACCGGCGAAGTAGCGCAGGCTGGGCGGCATCGCCACGAGGTCACTGGTCCAGGTGGTGCCGCCTTCGCCGCGCAGGATCAGGCGATTGGTTGGCCCCACCGGGATGTACCAGCGCAGTACGGCGTTGGCCTGCACGAAGCTGGTGTCCGAACCGACGCCTTCGACGCCGGCACGCACGGTCGCGGTGCCACTGATGCCGCTGCGCGGGAACAGCTCGTCGTCCACCTTCACGTAATCGGCCACGATCTGCGGATAGACCAGCGTGGACGTGTTGTAGACCGCATCGGTGAATTCAGTGCCCGAGGCATAGCGCCAGCGCTCGCGCAGCGCGTTGATCGAGGCGATGGCGGTCCAATTTTCGTTGATCTCGCCGCTGCGGCTGGCGATCAGCTTGAAGTTGCGCAGATCGATGTAGTCGGTCTGCTCGTCGTAGGCACTGGCCGCGAAGGTGTACCAGCCATCAAGCCAGTTGAACGCCGGGATGCGGTAGCTGGTGATCAGGCTCTTGCGCTTCTGCGCATAGTCCAGCTGGGTGTTCATCTTGTGGCCACGGCTGTTCAGGAAGCGCCGTTCAAGGCCACCGCGCACACCGGCGCCACTTTCGCTGCCGTAGCTCAGACCGTAGGAATAGATGCTGCGCTTGGCCCGCGTCAGCTTCACATCAACCGGCACCTCGCCGTTTTCATCGGCCTGGTCCGGGCGCGGCTGGATGTCGATCACGCTGAAGTAATCGAGCTTGGTCAGCGACTCGCGCAGGCGGTCCAGCTTGCCTTCGTGGAAGTAGCTGCCCTGGTCCCAGTACACCAGCGGGTCGAACAGCTTGTCGTCGAAGTAGTTCTGCTCGAAGGTCACCGGGCCCATGTTGTAGCGGCGGCCGCTGTCCCAGGTCAGGTCGATGTCGGCAGCGTTGTCCGCGCGGGTGATCTGCACCTGGCGCTGGGTGTAGTCGGCGTCGAAGTAGCCACGCTCGGCCAGGCGCCGGGTCACGGTGATCTTGCTGGCTTCGTACTGGGTATGTTCGAAGCGCTGGCCCTTGCGGGGCTTGAATGCGGTCAGGTCGTCCTGCAGGTACTGGTCGTACATCGCCGGACCGGTGATGTCGATATGCTCGCGGCGCACCAGCACCGGCGGGCCCTTGTCGACATGGATCAGCACGGTGACGTGCTCGTCCTGGCGCGGCGCCTCGACCTTGATCACCGGGTTGTAGTACCCGAACGGCTCCAGCGCTTGGCGGGTCTGCCGCTCGGCCTGCGACAGCAGGTACTCCAGGCGTGACTCGCCCTGCTCCTTGCCGATCGTGTCGAACAACGTCAGCGATTCCTGGATGTTCTCGATGATCGCGGCGTCGTCGCCCTTGTCCAATCCCTTGATGTCCACCTTGTCGATGGTGCCGCGCGCATGGGCCACGGACGTGGCGCAAAGCGAGAGGACCATCAGCGGCAGGGCGTATTTCGTTGGCTGCATGCGGCACAGCATACCGACCGAAGGTGACGATGCGAAATGCATCACGTGTTTCGGGATCGGTTGTTAAGTGGCGGTCAAAATACGCGCCTTTGTGGCGATCATCGCGCCCGCATGCGGAAATGCCGGCATCGTGTGCGATGCCGGCGATGATCCCGATGGACAGCGCCGGGTCGTGCCGGCCGCTGGCCGGCAGCATGGCGATGCATTGCAGGATCGTGGCGTTGCCGGCCAGCGGCCGGCACTACCGGTAAATCCACACCATGCGTGACGGTTGCCCAGTAGATCCACGCCATGCGTGGATCGGGGTCCCGATCAGCTCGACAGATGCTCGATCGCCGCGACCTTGCCCAGGCGTTCACCCAGCATCGTCAGCAGCGCCAGGCGGTTGCCACGCAATGCCGGATCCTCGGCATTGACCATCACCCCGTCGAAGAACGCATCGACCTGCGGACGCAGGCGGGCCAGGCGCGCCAGCACGGCCACGTAGTCCTTCTGGTGCAGGCTGGCGCCGGTGTCGTCGATGGCTGCAGTCACGGCTTCCGCCAGCGCGCGCTCGGCATCTTCCTGCAGCAGGGCCGTATCGATCTGGCCCGGAATATCGCCCTCGGCCTTGCGCAGGATGTTGCGGATGCGCTTGTTGGCAGCAGCCAGCGCCTCGGCTTCCGGCAGCGCTGCGAAGATCCCGATCGCATCCAGGCGGCGGTCGAAGTCGTACAGCGAGACCGGCTTCAGCTCGGCCACCGCATTGAAGTGGCTGGCCGGCACGCCCTTGTCGCTGTAATAGCCCTTCAGGCGGTCGAGGATGAAGTCGTACAGCTCAGCCACGTCGGCCTGCACGTTGCGCGCGGCCAGCCCGGCATTGGCGCTGGCCAGCAGCGCGCGCAGGTCCAGCTCGAAGCCGCTTTCGATGACCGTGCGGGCCAGGCCCAGCGCGTTGCGGCGCAGGGCGAACGGGTCCTTGTTGCCGGTCGGCTTCAGGCCCGCGGCGAAACCGCCGGCCAGGGTGTCCACACGCTCGGCGATCGCCAGCACCTTGCCCAGCGGCGACAGCGCGATGTCATCACCACCGAAGCGCGGCTGGTAGGCCTCGTCGATGGCCAGTGCCACCTCCGGCGACTCGCCACCGACCACTGCGTAGTGGCGGCCGGCGATGCCCTGCAGTTCCGGGAATTCGTTGACCATGCGCGACTGCAGGTCGTTCTTGGCCAGCTGCGCGGCACGCTTGGCCAGCACCGGATCGGCCCCCACCTGCGCGGCGATCACCTCGGCCAGCGCCGCCACGCGCGCGACCTTGTCGGCCACGCTGCCCAGCTTGGCCTGGTAGGTCACCGTCTTCAGGCCCTCGCCCATCGCCTCCAGGCCCTGCTTCAGGTCTTCGTCGAAGAAGAACTTGGCATCGGCGAAGCGCGGACGGATCACGCGCTCGTAGCCCTTGGCCACTTCGGCGACGTCCTTGGACTCGATGTTGGCGATGCCGATGAACTTCTCGGTCAGCTTGCCGCCGTCATCCAGCACCGGGAAGAACTTCTGGTTGATCTCCATCGTCTCGATCAACGCTTCCTGCGGTACCGCCAGGAACGCGCGCTCGAAGCTGCACAACACCGCCGACGGCCACTCGACCAGGTTCACCACCTGCTCCAGGTTGTCCTCGGTGATGCGTGCGCTGCCACCGGCGGTGGCGGCAGCGGCTTCAACCTCGGCGACGATGCGCTGGCGGCGCTCGGCCGGATCGACCAGCACGAAGGCGGCGCGCAGCGATTCGACATAGTCCTGCGGCTGGGTCAGCCACACGGTCTTGTCATGCAGGAAGCGGTGGCCGCGGCTCATGCGGTCGGCCTTCAGGCCGAACAGTTCGGCCTCGACCACCTCACCGCCGTGCAGCAGCACCAGCCAGTGCACCGGGCGGGCGAAGCCCCAGCTGTGGTCGCCCCAGCGCATCGGCTTGGGGATGGGCATGCCGGCGATGGCCTCGCGCAGGATCTCCGGCAGCAGCGCAGCGGTGCGCGCGCCTGGAGTCACGGCACGGTGCACGAAGCGCTCACCCTTGTTGTCGGTGGTCTTTTCCAGCGCGGTCCAGTCGATCCCGGCCTTGGCCGCGAAACCCTGCAGCGCCTTGGTCGGCTGGCCTTCGGCGTCCAGCGCGATGTTCAGGTACGGGCCCAGCACTTCGCTGTGCTGTTCCGGCTGTTCCAGGCCAACGCCCGGCAGCAGCACGGCCAGGCGGCGCGGGGTCGACAGCGGGCGAGCATCGCCCAGTTCCAGTTCGACGCCGCGCTTGCGCAGGCCATCGACAACACCGTCGAAGAAGGCCTGGGCCAGGCCCGGCAGCGCCTTGACTGGCAACTCTTCGGTGCCCAGTTCAATCAGCAGGGGAGACAATTGGCTCATCGGTTCGATCCTGTGGTGGGGGCGCAGCGCGCGACGCGGCCGGCGCCCCTGGGGGAGTAGGTGAAACGCGTGATGGGAGAACGGGCCGTCAGGCCTTCTTCGCGCCCGGGAAGCCCAGCTTCTCGCGCTGCTCGTAGTAGGCCTTGGCCACCGCCTGCGCCAGCGCGCGCACGCGCAGGATGTAGCGCTGGCGTTCGGTCACGCTGATCGCACGGCGCGC
Source organism: Stenotrophomonas sp. HMWF023 (assembly GCF_003060985.1). Lineage (NCBI taxonomy): Bacteria > Pseudomonadati > Pseudomonadota > Gammaproteobacteria > Lysobacterales > Lysobacteraceae > Stenotrophomonas > Stenotrophomonas sp. HMWF023. Next base: position 1,284 of record NZ_QAIJ01000084.1, on the reverse strand, counting down.
ATCCAGCAGGTTGAAGGTGTGGCTGGCCTTCATCACCTGCTCGTAGGCGGGCAGCGGCAGGTTCACTTCCACCAGCTTCTGCGCTTCACGCTCGCAGGCGTCAAAGCGGTGGAACATTTCTTCCACGTCGGCGTATTCGAAGTTGTAGGTGCTCTGCTCCACCTCGTTCTGGTGGTAGACGTCGCCGTAGGTCACCGGCTGCCCGTCCGGACCGTAGGTCCACACCAGGTCGTAGACGTTGTCGCAGTTCTGCAGGTACATGCACAGGCGCTCGAGACCGTAGGTGATCTCGCCCAGCACCGGCCGGCATTCCAGGCCACCGGCCTGCTGGAAGTAGGTGAACTGGGTCACCTCCATGCCGTTGAGCCAGACTTCCCAGCCCAGGCCCCAGGCACCCAGCGTCGGCGATTCCCAGTTGTCCTCGACAAAGCGCAGGTCGTGCACCAGCGGATCGATGCCCACCGCCTTCAGCGAATCCAGGTACAGCTGCTGGATGTTGTCCGGCGCCGGCTTCATCGCCACTTGGTACTGGTAGTAGCGCTGCAGGCGGTTCGGGTTTTCGCCGTAACGGCCATCGGTCGGGCGCCGCGAGGGCTGCACGTAGGCCGCGTTCCAGGTTTCCGGACCGATCGCACGCAGGAAGGTGGCCGGGTGGAACGTACCGGCGCCCACCTCCAGGTCGAGCGGCTGGATGAGCACGCAGCCCTGCTGGGCCCAGAACTGGTTCAGGGTCTGGATCAGGCCCTGGAAGGTGATCGGAACGGTCGGGGTCGCGGACATGCGGACGAGTCTTGGCCGGCAAAGGGGTGCGCTAGTATAACGGCCGACCTGCGGGGCATTCCGTACCCGGAAGGAGCAGGTAGATGGAACATCGGCTGCCCACGGGCACGCCCGGCGAGCCTGGTGCGGTGCCGTTGCCGCCCGGTCGCCTGCAGTTCGAACAGGTTGCGGCGGCCCTGCTGGCCGATGGCGTGGTGGCTGCGCACGAGCGCGAGCGCATCCGTTTTTCCGCGCAGGGCGCCCGCAATGCCAGTGAAGTACATCCGCTGGTGCTGCTGTCCAACCTCAAGCTGGCCGCCAGCGACGGCGGCGACCTCAATCTTGAGCGCCTCACCGAGTGGCTGGCCCAGCGCACCGGCAGCCGCTACCTGCGCATCGATCCAACCCGCGTCGACGTCGCCTCGGTCACCGCCGTGGCCTCGCACGCCTACGCGCGTCGGCATCGCTTCCTGCCGCTGGCGGTGGATGGCGAACGCGTGCTGGTGGCCACCAGCACGCGTTCGC
>NZ_QAIJ01000083.1:88192-90538 GCF_003060985.1 Stenotrophomonas sp. HMWF023 | reverse complement strand
TCCAGGAATGGAGCAGCGCTGACTGCAATGGAGTGGCGGCGAGCGTCGAATGTTACAGGATAACAGTTTGCGCCAGCCGGCCCGCCAGGCGCGTTTCCGTTCCTCATGAGGTTTCCCTTGAAAGCCCCCGTTTCCTCCGTTGCCCTCGTCGCAGCGTCGTTGCTCGTTCCTGTTCTTCCCGCCCACGCGCAGTCCGCCGATGCCACCACCCTCGATGGCGTGGTGGTCACCGGCTCCAAGCGCGACACGCCCTACCTGAAGAGTGACCTGTCGGTGACCGTGCTTGATCGGCAGGCGCTGAAAGAAGCCGGTGTCACCGAGTTCCGTGACCTGGACAAGCTGGCCCCCAACGTGAAGTTCAACGTGATGGGCCAGCTGAGCAACATGTTCATTTCCATCCGCGGCATCGAATCCAATCCTTTCCTGGTCAACCGCGCGTCGGTCTACATCGATGGCATTCCGTTCCGCGAGCTGAGCAACGCGGTACTCAACCAGGTGGAATCGGTCGAGGTGCTGCGGGGGCCGCAGGGAACCCTGTACGGCGCCAACAGCGAGTCGGGGCTGGTGCTGGTGCGCACGCGCGGCCCGGCCGATACCCGCGAGGGTGAGGTGAACGTGCGCAGCACCTGGTTCGGCAACGGCAACGGCACGGCCGTGGATGGCTTCCTGGCGGGCCCGCTGAGCAAGGACGGCACGCTGTCGGGCTCGGTGGCGTTCATGGGGTCCGATGAGGATGCCCACCTGAAGAACCTGACCCCGTACGGCGCGCGCGGCGAAGTGAAAGAGGGCTACCTGCAGGGCAAGCTGCGCTGGCGCCCCAGCGATTACGTGACCGTCAACGCCTTGGCCTATCACCTGCGCACGCGCGCACCAGGCATGTTCGAGTACGAGTACCTGCCGCTGGATACCGGCCTCTACAACCGCACCTATGGCGACCGCCTCAATGGTGGCCGCCATGCAGGTGATTTCACCTACATCAACGATGCGCCCAAGCGCACCGAAAAGGACGAGACCGTTGCCGGCCTCAGCGCGCAGTGGCAACTGCAGTCAGGCACTCTGGATGTCGCCGCCTCGTACCGCAGCGAGGAAACCACCTCGGCCGGCTACGACTTCGACATGACCGCCAGCTCCGCGCTGGCCGGCTACATCTACGACAAGAAGAATGCATGGAATGCCGAGGCGCGCTTCAGCTCGCCCAGCGACCAGGCGCTGACCTGGATGGCAGGTGTATCGACCTATCGCATCGACAAGGATTCGATCCAGGGCACCTTCGTCGGCCCGGCGCTGCGCGGCCTGGACAGTTACAACCTGGCACCGCGGCAGACCTCCAAGGGTGAGGACTACAGTGTGTTCGCCACCGCCAGCTATACGCTGCCGGCATTGCCGAAGCTGACCGCCAGCCTCGGCATCCGCCACGAGCAGGCCCGCCGCTCCACCGAACAGCGGGCCGGATTCCTCGACCTGGGCGCCGGGGGCCTGGTCCGCTACCGCGACGCAGCCCTGGCGCATACGTTCTCGGCCACCTTGCCGCGCATCTCGCTGCGCTATGACGCCAGCGATGATCTGTCGTTCTATGCGGCCTCGGCCAAGGGATACATCCCCGGTGGCTTCAACCTGGCCGCCGCGCAGAGCGATGTGATCAACGACAAGGTGCTGCGCTACGAATCCGAACGCATGTGGAGCCATGAAGTGGGCTTCAAGATGAACCTGGCGGGCGGCCGTGGCCATATCGGCGGCGCGCTGTTCCATATCAGCTCGGACAACTGGCAGGAAATCCAGGTGGCCACCGATGCCAACGGCCGGCCGATCTCCTCCGACTACGTGGGCTCGGATGCCTCGATACGTTCGCGTGGTGCAGAGCTGGAAGGGGTGTTTGAAGTCGCGCCCGGGTTCACGGTGATGGCCAATGTCGGCTACGTCGATGCGACGTACACCAAGCTGTGGGTCAGCCCGCAGGAGAACCTGCACGGCAAGCGGGTCAAGCTGACGCCGCACTACACCGGCTACCTGGCAGCGCGGTATCAGTTCGACTCCGGTATCTATGCCCGGGTGGAATCGCAGTTCACCGGTTCCAGCGCGCTGGACGAGCGCAACCGCGCGTTCCAGCCGGCCGTGGCCGTGCTGGGCGTGCAGCTGGGCTACGAGCGGGGCCCGTGGAGCACGCGCGTGTTCGTGCAGAACCTGACCGACAAGCGCCGCATCAACGGCCTGATCTTCGACAACCTGGCCTTCGGCCGCGATGGCAACTACTACGGGCCGGTGGACAGCCCGCGCATTGTCGGCGCCGAGGTCGGCTACCGGTTCTGAAGGGGCATCAGCCGGCGGACCGCAGGGCCCGCCGGTTGC
>NZ_QAIJ01000083.1:84643-88158 GCF_003060985.1 Stenotrophomonas sp. HMWF023 | reverse complement strand
CGGCCAGCATCACCCCGCCGCAGGCGGTGGCAGTGCCATGCCAGAGCAGCGATTCCTTCAATGGCAGGTACAGCGAAGCGGACAGCAGCAGTATCGCGCCTGCAAGGGCCACGCACAGCGGCAGTGCCCGCTGATGGCGGCGCTGGCCGGCAGCGGTGCTGAGCAGGGCCATCGTCGAGGCCAGCAGCGCGAACAGCCATTCCCAGCGCGACATCACCAGCAGCGCGGTCATCGCCGCGTGGCCAGGGTGCTGGAACGAGCGCAGCGCCATCATCGCCGCGGGCGTGAAGGCCAGCAGCAGAGGCAGGGCCACGCAATGCGCGGCGCAGGCCAGCGACAGCCAGGCGCCTGCCAGATCGAAGCGGGGATGCCAGCGTGCCGAAGCTGGCGGCTGGGCGCGGGCCCTTGCGGGCGAGGTCGGGATGTGGTCCATAATGTTACATAGTAACAATACGGAGCTCCCCCATGAAACGTTCTGCCGCCCTTCTACTGCTGCTTGCTGCCCATTCTGCGAACGCCCACGACGTGCGCCATCACGATGCGCATGTCCATGGCCAGGCCGATGTCGATCTGGCCGTGGACCAGGGAACGCTGGAGCTGGCACTGCGTGCGCCGGGCATCGGCATCCTCGATTTCGAACGACCACCTGCCGACAGCCGCGAACAGGCCGCATTGGCGCGGGCGCGATCGATCCTGCAGAGCGGCAGCTGGGTCACCTTGCCGAGCGCTGCGCAGTGCCGGCTGGACCATGCCGAGGCGACTGCGGAAGGCTTTGCGCCAGTGGCGGTGGCAACGCAGCCCGGCCAGCACACGCACGCCGGATTCACCGCAGCGCTGCGCTACCACTGCGCCAACCCGGCGGCATTGCGGGGGCTGGCATTGCCACTGCCGACGCTGTTTCCGGGCCTGCATGAGGTGATCGTCAATACCGCAACATCGACCGGGCAGGGCCGCAGCGTGGTGACCGCCGACAGCCTGCGGGTGCCGCTGGCGCCATGAACGAAGCGGCCATCATCGACCTGCAGGGCGTGCAGTTCGGCTACGCAGACCGAGCAGTGCTGGACATCGCACAGCTGCAGGTGAGCGCGGGCAGCAGCGTACTGCTGCGCGGCACCAGCGGCTCGGGCAAGAGCACGTTGCTGGGCCTGCTGGCAGGCATCCTGCTGCCGGGCAGCGGCAGCATCCGTGTCGCCGGTCATGCGGTGAACACGTTGGGCGCGGCCGCGCGTGATCGTTTCCGCGCCGATCAGCTGGGCGTGATCTTCCAGCAGTTCAACCTGCTGCCGTTCCTGAGCGTGCGCAACAACATCGCCCTGGGCGTGCGCTTCTCGCCTCTGCGCAACGTGCGCATCGACGGTGGGCTGGACGCTGAAATCGCGCGGCTGCTGCGCGCGCTGCAGCTGGACCCGGCACTGATGCCGCGTGCGGCGGGTACGCTCAGCGTCGGCCAGCAGCAGCGCGTTGCCGCTGCCCGTGCCTTGATCGGCCGCCCAGCGGTACTGCTGGCCGACGAACCGACCTCGGCGCTGGACCCCGCCGCGGCCACGGCCTTCCTGCAGCTGATGTCCGCGCAGTGCCGCGCCGCCGGTACCACCGCGCTGGTGGTCAGCCACGATGACCGCCTGCAGCCGTTGTTCGACCAGGTGCTGTCGCTGGGTGATCTGAACCGGGCAGGGGGTGCACATGTTTGAGTTGGCCTGGGCCAGCCTGCGCAGCCGCGCCCTGAGCGTGAGCCTGACCGTGCTGGTCATCACCCTGAGCGTGGTCCTGCTGCTGGGCGTGGAACGCATCCGCACGCAGGCCCACGAAGGCTTTGCCAGCACCGTCTCGGGCACGGACCTGATCGTCGGCGCGCGCTCGGGGCCGGTGAACCTGCTGCTGTATTCGGTGTTCCATATCGGAGACCCGACCAATAACGTGTCCTGGCAGTCCTACCAGGAACTGTCCGCGCTGCCGCAGGTGAAATGGGCGGTACCGCTGTCATTGGGCGATTCCTGGCGGGGCTATCGGGTGATCGGCACCACTGCCGGCTACTTCGAACACTACCGGCATGGCGCAGGGCATCCGCTGGCATTCGCACAGGGCAAGCCGTTCGACGACCTGTATGACGCGGTGGTCGGCGCTGAGGTCGCGCAGGCGGCGCACATCGGCGTGGGCGCTGACATCGTGCTGGCCCATGGCACCGGTGCGGTAACCCTGGCCACGCATGCGGACAAGCCGTTCCGTGTGGTCGGCATCCTGCAGCGTACGGGCACGCCGGTGGATTCTTCCGTGCTGGTGTCACTGCCAGCGATCGAGGCGATCCATGTCGACTGGCGTTCCGGCGTGCAGCTTCGCAGCCAGCATGTCAGCGCCGAACAGGCACGCCAGCTCGACCTGACCCCGACCAGCATCACCGCCTTCATGCTGGGCCTGAACTCGCGCATCGCAACGTTCGGCGTGCAGCGCAGCATCAATGAGTATTCAGACGAAGCGCTGCAGGCGATCCTGCCCGGCGTGACCCTGCAGCAGCTCTGGCAGTCGCTGGGGACCGCCGAGCGCGCGTTGCAGTTGATCAGTGCGATGGTGGTGCTGCTGGGCATGGTTTCGCTGATGGCGCTGCTGGTATCGACGCTGCAGGAGCGCCGCCGCGAGATGGCGGTGCTGCGTGCTACCGGTGCGCGTCCGGCCTATGTCGCCTGCCTGCTGGTGGTTGAAGCCGTGGCCACCGCGACGATGGCCTGCGCGTTGGCGCTGGCCGTGCTGACCTGCGCCAGCGTGGTGGGGCGCAGCTGGGCGCTGGCCAATTTCGGTCTGTCGATCACCCACGTCTGGCCGGACGCGCGCGAACTGGCCTGGGTGGGCGGCGTGCTGCTGATCAGCGCGGTCGCAGGCCTGCTGCCTGCGCTGCTGGCCTACCGGCGCACCCTGGCCGATGGCCTGGCGCCTGCGTCATGAGCATGGGCGTCCGCGGGTTGCTGCTGGCTGCGGCAATGCTGCTGGTCGCCTGCACGCGGCCGACTGATACCGGTGTGCAGGCACTGCCGCCGTCGCCGGTGCAAGACAGTGCCCGTGCCGAGAGCGAGCAGGAACTGGACTGGTTGCAGATGCTGCCGGGCGATGAACTGGCAGCACTGGAGCGCGGTGAGGGGCCGGAGGTGCAGCACAGCGGCAACCGGCGCATGGCCCAGTTCGGTACCTTCCGTACCGTGGACGCGGTACTGGATCGCGCGGTGCGGTTGCCGGGCTATGTCGTGCCCTTGGCCAATGCCGCAGATGGTCGACTGCTCGAATTCCTGTTCGTGCCGTACTACGGCGCGTGCATCCACGTGCCACCGCCGCCACCGAACCAGATCGTGCACGTGGTGCTGCCGCGGCCGATTGCCATGCCCGACATGTACTCGCCGTTCTTCCTGGCCGGCGTGCTGCGTGCCGAGCGGGTGGACGATGATCTTGCAGGCTCGGCCTACAGCATGGCCGGCGCCGAATTGAGGCCTTATGAACCGTAGCGCGAAGGTGTTTGCCGCTGTGTTTGC
>NZ_QAIJ01000083.1:83809-84633 GCF_003060985.1 Stenotrophomonas sp. HMWF023 | reverse complement strand
CCCCGCCACATGCCAGCAACGCTGCGGCTCCGCCAGCGGCGCCGTCTGCAGTGATCGATCGCTGGGACGCGCTGATGCCCGGGGAGGACAGCTTCCAGCGTCCACCGCCGCAGATCGGGCTGTCGCGTGGTAACGGTTTGGATGGGGTAGGCGGATTGATCGACGACACCGGTTCGGGCTCGCTGCCGGGGCAGGCCATCGATCATTCCAGCCCTCTGCGCGCGCAGCAGTTCGGCTCGTCGGCGGTGGTCGATGGCGTTGATGGACGGGCGTTGGACCTGGATGGCTATGTGGTGCCGCTGGCGATGAACGACGCCGGGCAGGTGGACGAACTGCTGTTCGTGCCGTTCTATGGCGCGTGCATCCACGTACCGCCGCCACCGCCGAACCAGATCATCCATGTGACCCTGGCCACTCCGATCACGATGGGCGCGTTGTGGGATCCCTACCGGCTGTCAGGGCGCCTGCAGGTGAAGCACTTCGAGGCGGATATCGCCAGCGCGTCCTATGACGCAGCCGCGGCGACGCTTTTCGCGATCACCCGATGACCAGGCTCCGCGCACGCACCGTCGCGCTGCTGATGGTGGTGCTGCTGCTGGCAGGGACCGGCGTGGCGCTGCTGTGGAACGCAACGCACGCGCCCTCGCCACCGGCAGTGGCATTTCCCGCACCGGCGGCGGAAGCGCAGGCACGCATCGAACATCACATGGCTGCCGACAAGGCCTTTCGTGATGACCTGCTGTTCCTGCTGGTGGCGACGCTGCGCGACCGTTGCGAACCGGCGCAGGCGGGAGTGCTGGCACGCATGGCCAATCGTGCGTCGC
>NZ_QAIJ01000083.1:79390-83799 GCF_003060985.1 Stenotrophomonas sp. HMWF023 | reverse complement strand
CTACTTCGATCCACAGCGCAGCAGTGCGCCACGTGACTTCGGCGGGCGCCCGCTGCCAGACCGCGCCGGCAACGCCTGCAACAGCGTGGTCTATTCGGTGCTGCCGCTGGGAGGGACGGATTGGCGCTGCAGCACGCTGCGCAGCAACGCCCGTGCGCGGGTGCGCGCGTTGTGCGAAGACGAGATGCAGCGGCAGCACGGCCATCTGCGTGGCGAGCTGGATGCCGCGGTGGGACAGGCCATGCAGGACCCGATAGTGCAGGCGGTCGCGGCATTGCCCGCAGAGTGCAGGTAAGCCAGGGCCTCTCGGCAGAGGGCATTGCGTCTCCCGGGAGCTGAATGGCGTTCGCTGGGAGATTCATAACTATACAGGACGTCCTGTATAGTTATGGGCGTACCCTTTCCCATCCAGGTTCCCATGGCTCTCTCCCAGCCCTTGGACGGTGCTCCGTCCCTGTCGCGCGCCCGACGCTGGTCGCTGCTGTTCACCGTTGCCGCCGGCCTGCTGCTGGTCACGTTGGACAACTCGGTGCTGTACACGGCGCTGCCGACCCTGACCGAGGAACTCTCGGCCAGTGCCGGGCAGGCGCTGTGGATCATCAACGCCTATCCGCTGGTGATGGCCGGCCTGCTGCTGGGCGCGGGCACCCTGGGGGACCGCATCGGCCACCGGCGGATGTTCCTGATCGGCCTGGTGGTGTTCGGCATCGCCTCGTTGGCGGCCGCGTTCTCTGCGACCGCCGCGCAGCTGATTGCAGCGCGTGCCTTCCTCGCCGTGGGTGCGGCGGCGATGATGCCGGCCACGTTGGCATTGATCGGGCTCAGCTTCCATGAAGAACGCGAGCGCAACATCGCCATCGCGATCTGGGGTTCGGTGGCCATCGTCGGTGCGGCACTGGGGCCGATCATCGGTGGCTGGCTGCTGCAGCACTTCTGGTGGGGCTCGGTGTTCCTGATCAACGTGCCGGTGGTGGTGGTCGCCTTCATCGCGACCCTGGTACTGGCGCCGGAAGGGCAGCGCGACAGCACGCGGCCGTGGGACCTGCTGTCCTCGTTGCTGGCCCTGGCTGCGCTGTCGGGCCTGGTATTGGCGATCAAGTCGCTGATCGCCACGCCGCCCTCGTACGGGGTGGGCGCGGTCTCGCTGCTGCTGGCGCTCATCGCCGGCTTCGCCTTCAGCCGCCGTCAGCAGCAGTTGCCCTATCCGCTGCTGGATTTCGCCATCTTCCGTAACCCGGCCTTCCTTGCCGGCACCCTCTCGGCAGTGTTCACCCTGTTTGCGATGGCCGGGCTGCAGCTGCTCACCACCCAGCGCTTCCAGCTGGTGGCCGGCCTCAGCCCGTTGCAGGCGGGCCTGCTGGTATCGGTGGCGGCGCTGGGCAGCCTGCCCAGCGCGTTGCTGGGCGGCAGCGTGCTGCATCGTGTCGGCCTGCGTCCGTTGATCTGTGGCGGCCTGGCGGCTGGCGCGGCAGGTGTGGGCGTGGTGGCGCTGGGCTTCCCGCACGGCCTGGGCTGGGTGGTGGCCGGCATGGCGATCACCGGCTTCGGCATGGGCGCTGCGATCTCGGTAGCGTCCACCGCCATCCTCAACAACGTGCCGCCCCATCGTGCGGGCATGGCCTCGTCGGTGGAGGAGGTGTCCTACGAGTTCGGTGGCCTGCTGGCGGTCGCGCTGCTGGGCAGCCTGAGCGCTGCGATGTACGGCGCGTTCCTGCCCGAATCGGCGGACATTCCCGCCGCCGCGCGCGAGGGGTTCACCCAGGCATTGCACGTGGCGCGTGACACGGGGCAGGGTGAGTGGTTCGCCCTGGCAACCGCGGCCTACGATCGCGGTTACCAGATCGTGCTGCTGGTGATCAGCGCGGTGCTGGCGGCCGGCGCGGTGATCATCGCGCGCCTGCTGCGTGGACGTGCCGGTGGCCGCGACGGCGCTGCCGATCGCGTAAAATAGCGGCAATGAGAACCAGCAAGCGCGAGCGCATCCTCGACGCCGCCGTCAGCGTGATCAACCGCGACGGCGTGCGTGCGGTCACCTTTGAATCGGTGGCGGCCGAGGCGCAGTTGACCCGTGGCGGCCTGCTGTACCACTTCCCGTCGCGCGAAGCGTTGCTGCGCGGCATCGACGAGCACCTGGTGCAGAGCTGGGAAGCGTCGATGGAGGCGCTGCTGGGCAAGTCGGCTGGCGAGGCCACTGCGCTGGAGCGCTATCAGACCTTCGTGCGCGTTTCGGCGCAGAGTGCCACCCGCGCCGAGCTGATGTTCATGCTGGACTCGGTGGACCCCGAGTTCCCCAGTGATCGGCCGTGGGCACCGGTGGTGCAGCGCTGGGCACCTTCGCCACCGGCCGCCGGCAGCGACGACCCTGCGGCGCTGGACAATTTCGTGGCGCGGCTGGCCGCCGACGGCCTGTGGATCTACGAGGCCATGTACGAAGGCCAGCTGGACGAGAAGGTGCGCGCACAGTTGACCGAGCGGATCGGCGGGCTGCTCTCTCCCGAGCGGTTCCCGAAGGACTAGCCGCGCGCTACAGCGCCGCCAGCCACGCGCGGGGCGAGAGCCCCAGGCGTTTGCGGAACGCCTTGGACAGCGAGGCGGTATCGGCAAAGCCGACGTCGGTCGCCACCTGCTTGGCCGCTGCTCCCGCGCGCAGCTGCGTGCAGGCCAGGCTCAAGCGCCAATCCAGCAGGTAGCTGGCCGGCGTGGTCTGCATCACGTCCTTGAACACCGCCGCGAACGCGCTGCGCGACAGCCCGGCGATGGCCGCCATCTTTGGCAGGGTCCAGGCCTGTTGCGGCGACTGGTGCAGGGCCACCAGCGTACGTGCCAGGCGCGCATCGGAGAGCCCGCGCATCAACCCGTGGCTTACCCCCGCAGCATCGGGATGATCGATCACCCAGCGCAGGACCTGGATCAGGGCAACCTCGAACAGCCGGTTGGTCAGCAGGCGCGAGCCGCAGCGCTGGCGGTCGGCTTCCGTGAACAGCAGGTGCAGGGTGCCGTCCAGTTCACCGATGGCCGACAGCGGCACCACCATCACCGGCGGCAGCGACTGGACGACCGGATTGCGTGCACCGCCGTCGAAATCCAGCGTGGCGCAGGTGAAATCAGGACCGTCCAGCGGCGCGTTGAGGAACACATGCCGCAGTGGCTGCGGGTACAACAGCAGGCTGGGGGCGGTGACCCTCAGCTGGCGCGTGATGCAGTCCGCGTCGGGGTGATGCACCTCCATTTCCCCCTTGCGCAGGATGTGCAGAAAGGCACGCCCCGGCTGCGGTTCGAACACGTGCCGCCCGCACAATGGGCCGGAATGGAACAGCGCTGCCTGCACCCGGAACCGTTCGAGCAGGGTCGACAGCCGGTCGGGCACATCGTCGGACGGTGGGATTGGGGGCAGTGTGGCGATCATGGATGAATGGACAACATATATGGAAATAAATGCTCAATTCGTCCGGCGAGTCTACCTACGATGAGCCCATCGTCCAATCCCGGGCGCTATCGCAAGGAGTACTCCCATGTCCCGCATTCCCCTGATCGACCCGACCTCGACCACGCCCGAGCGTCAGGCCCTGCTGGGCCAGGTCCACGCCGCCTTCGGCGCCACGCCGGCAATGTTCCGTGCTGTGGCCAACTCACCTGCCGCACTGCAGAGCATGTGGGGCTCATTCGGCGCACTGGGCGCCGGCCGTCTGCCGCCGCTGCTGGGCGAGCAGATCGCGGTGGCCATCGCCAACCGCAATGCGTGCGAATACTGCCTGGCCGCGCACACCGCGCTGGGTCGCAAGGCCGGTGCCAGCAGCGAACAGATGGCTGCTGCGCAGATCGGCCAGTCCAGCGATCCGGCCACCGCCGCCGCCTTGGACTTCGCGCTGAAGGTGGTCGAGCAGCGTGCGCAGATCGGCGACGGCGATGTGCAGGCGCTGCGCGCGGCTGGTTTCGATGACGAGCAGATCGTCGAGATCCTGGCCCACGTAGCGCTCAATCTGTTCACCAACTACGTCAACGTGGCCTTTGACGTGCCGGTGGACTTCCCGAAGGTGGCGCTGCGCTGAGAGCGCCGCGTCAGGCGGGCGGATGGCCGTGCAGGCCATCCCCCTGCAGTCGCTCCGGATGGGTATACACGTTGAAGCCCCCTTCGCGGGCGAAACCCACCAGGCACAGCCCGGCGCTGCGGGCCAGATCGATGGCAAGCGCGGTGGGGGCCGAGACGGCAGCGAGTACGCTGGCCCCGGCGCGTGCTGCCTTGCTGACCATTTCGTAGCTGGCACGGCTGGACACCACCAGCAGGCCACCATCGATGCTGTGTTCGTTGTGGTGCAGCGCACCGATCAGCTTGTCCAGCGCGTTGTGACGGCCGACGTCTTCGCGCACCCAGCCGATGCGGCCACTGGCATCGGCCCAGGCCGCTGCAT
>NZ_QAIJ01000083.1:74221-79380 GCF_003060985.1 Stenotrophomonas sp. HMWF023 | reverse complement strand
GTGCGGGGCCAACCCGGCCAGCGCCCGCTGCAGGGCAGCCGTCTGATAGGTGCGGCGGTCTTTTACCGGCGGCAGCGGACGCAGCACGTCTTCCAGCTGACGCGCACCACACAATCCGCAACCGCCACGACCAGGCAGCAGGCGGCCATTGTCGGGGTCCAGCCCTGCGCCAGGGGCGTCGGCGGACACGGTCATCTTCAGCTCGATGCCTTCCAGTTGTGGCTGCACCTCGGCGGACAGCAGCTGATCGGGGCGCTCGATCAATCCTTCGCTGAGCGAGAATCCCAGGGCGAAATCCTCCAGGTCGCACGGCGTGGCCATCATCACCGCGAAGGCGGCACCGTTGTAGCGCATCACTACCGGCACTTCCTCGGCGATCGCGTCGACCTGTTGCTCCTGCCCTGTGCCGCGCCAGCGTTGCAGCGTGCGCAGTGCGGTGCCGGCGGGCGGAGGAAAGGGCGGCGTCGATCCGGGCATGCGGCACATCCTGGGCAAAGCAGAAGGGCAGGCTACGCCCGCAGAATAGCGCAGCCATCCAGTGAAGACGCGGCGGTAACCGTTGCCATGGCAGCCTGCGTTACCACGGCCGGGCTATGGCGCCGCGGTTGCCGGCGTGCTTGACTGGCCACGGCAGCCGGGCGCGGGCCCGGCACTGCACGCAGGCACTCCACCAACGCAGGTTCCAACGCAGGTTCCCGACCATGTCCGAACAGAAGCCGCCGCGTTACAAGCCCTACAACCAACCGGCAGGCGGCTGGGGGGCCGCCGGTGCGACTGCCAAGGTGCTGCTGCAGCAGAGCGTGATCGGCAAGGGATCGAAGGCATTGCTGGCGATGAACCAGCCGGGCGGCTTCAAGTGCCCCAGCTGCGCGTTCCCCGATGCCGACCACCGCAAGAAGCTGGAATTCTGCGAGAACGGCGCCAAGGCCCTGGCCTGGGAAGCGACCCAGCACCGGGTGACCCGCGAGCTGTTCGCCCAGCACACCGTCACCGAGCTGATGGCGCAGACCGACTATTGGCTGGAACTACAGGGCCGGCTGACCGAGCCGATGCGCTACGACGCCGCCACCGATCACTATGTTCCCTGCGAATGGGACGAGGCGTTCGCGCTGATCGGCCGCCATCTGCAGGCTTTGGACCACCCCGACCAGGCCGAGTTCTACACCTCCGGCCGTACGCCCAACGAGGCGGCGTTCCTGTATTCGATCTTCGTGCGCGAGTTCGGCACCAACAACTTCCCGGACTGTTCGAACATGTGCCACGAGCCGACCAGCCGGGGCCTGCCGCCGGTGATAGGGGTGGGTAAGGGCACCATCGTGCTGGACGACTTCGAACACGCCGAGGCGATCTTCGTGATGGGTCAGAACACCGGCACCAACTCGCCGCGGATGATGAGCAACCTGGTGGAAGCACGCAAACGCGGCGTGCCGATCGTGGCGGTCAACCCGATGCCCGAGCGTGCGCTGATCCGCTTCACCGAACCGCAGGACGTGGTGCAGATGGCCACGTTCGGTTCCACCGAGATCACCAGCGAGTTCGTGCATGTCCGTATCGGCGGCGACCTGGCGCTGATCAAGGGCATGATGAAGGTGATGTTCGAGCGTGAAGCCCAAGGTGAGCAGGTGCTGGATCATGCCTTCCTGGCCGAGCACACCGTTGGCCTGGAGGCGCTGCGCGAGGATGTGCTGGCGCAGGACTGGGATGAGATCGTGCGGGTGTCGGGCATCGCGCAGGAGCAGATACGGCGCTGCGCGGAGATCTACATCCGTTCGCGCGCGACGGTCATCTGCTATGGAATGGGCCTCACCCAGCACCAGCAGGGTTCGCGGCTGCTGCAGCAGGTGGCCAACCTGCTGTTGCTGCGCGGCAACTTCGGCAAGCCGGGCGCGGGCATCGGCCCGATCCGCGGGCATTCCAACGTGCAGGGCGACCGCACGGTCGGCATCGATGAAAAGCCCACGACGCGCTACCTGGATCAGGTGCAGCAGGTGTTCGGTTTTGATCCGCCGCGCGAACATGGCCACCATGTGGTCGAATCTATCGCGGCGATGCTGGATGGCAGCGCCAAGGTGTTCATCGGCATGGGCGGCAACTTCATCCATGCCGTGCCCGATACCGAACGCGCCTACGAAGCCATGCGCAAGCTGGAACTGACCGTGGGCATCGCCACCAAGCTCAACCGAGGTCATCTTGTGCATGGCCGCGACGCGTTGATTCTTCCGGTGGTGGCGCGTTCGGAGTGGATCCGCACACCATTGGGGGAACAGTTCGTCACCATCGAAGATGCGATGTCCAACGTGACGGCATCGCGCGGCGTGCTGGAGCCGGCCAGCGAGCACGTGCTGCCGGAGGTGGAGATCGTCTGCCGCATGGCGATGGCGGCATTGCCGGACAGCAAGGTGGACTGGGCCGCGTACATGCATGATTACGGCCCGATCCGCGACCTGATCGCCGCCGTCTACCCGGATATCTACGCAGGCTTCAACGAGCGCATCCAGGCACTGCACGGCTTCCATCTGGATATTCCACCGCGCCGGCGCGTGTGGCCGACGCCGAACGGCAAGGCCAACATCCTGGTCATGCCGGGCCTGGAAGTGAACACGGTGGTCGATGACCCGGAGATGCTGCGGTTGGCCACGGTACGTTCGCACGACCAGTACAACACCACCATCTACAGCTACAACGACCGCTACCGGGGCGTGTACAACGACCGCATGGTGGTGTTCATGAACATCGAGGACCGTCTGGCGCGTGGGCTCGGCAAGGAAGCCCTGGTGAGCCTGGAAACGATCAGCGACGATGGCGTGACGCGGCGCATCGAAGGGTTGACCGTGCTTGACTATCCGATGCCGCGCGGCGCGTTGGCTGGCTACTACCCTGAGCTCAACCCACTGCTGCCGCTGGACTACTACGATCGGATCAGCGGTACGCCAGCGGCGAAATCCATTCCGGTACGCATGCGCGCGCAGGTCGAGGTGCCCGCGTAAGGCGGCGCCCCTACGGTTCCTCGCTGTCGCTCAGCACGATGCTGCCGTCCAGCAGCACGGGAACCATCTGGGTCCAACCCTTCGCGTTGTAGTCGAGGCTGACCAGGTACACCCAGCCGCGCGCTGCATCTTCGGTATGCGCCGCCGCGCCGGTGGTGAACCGCTGCAGGCTGACCTCGGAGACCACGAAGTCATCGCTGGGATAACGCTGGCGTGCGTGGGCCAGCGCTGCCGCCGTCGCTTGATGTACCGACAGCGGCGGCTCGGCGCGCGCCGGGTCGAAGGCGGGCAGCGTATGCAACCGCGTCGCGCTCACCTGCCAGCGCTCATGGGTGTCGTCAGCATCGCCGCTGGACAGCACGGTCCATTGGCGTTCGCCTGCCATGACCGGAAGGCTCAGCAACGCAGACAGCAGGAGGGCAGCAGAGGCGCAGCGGGCAGGAATGGAAAGGCTCCTATGAACGTCATGCATGATGACACCAGGCAGCAGCGACGGGCGCGTCGTGCGTCGGCTATCATCAGCCCGTGGATATATCCGGCCTGCTGCTGCGACTGATGCTGCTCCTGACCTTGGTGCTGAATGCACCGGCGCTGGCGCTTGCCTCGGGCGGCATCAACGGTCAGGCCAGCGATGGTCATTGCGGTGCACCCTATGAGAGCGCCGACACTGCGATCTCTGCCGCGCCCGCCTGCTGCGATGACCGGGACGCAGGCGCGTGCAGCAGCCAGGGTTGCGAATGCGTGCCGGCCAGTGTGGCCATGCTGGCCTCGGCTGCAAGCCTTGCAGCATGGCCGCCGCGTGCAGTGCCCGGTAATGCGCTGCATATGGGTCATCCCGCGCCTGCGCTGCCGCACCTGATCCGCCCGCCGATCGCCTGATCGCGCGCAGGCATTGCGTGCCTGCCGTCCTGCAGTACCCCCTCATCTACCTGACCCACGCGTATCCGTCGTGTGGGTGGCAGGCGCTCGCGCCTGCGATTGCAAAGGACAACCTGACATATGAACCGCACTCTTTCCCTGAGCCTGTTGCTTACCACCGTTCTGCTGGGCACCGCCTGCGCGCGCGCCTCTGAAGAAGCCGTGTCCTCGCCCGCAACGGCAACCGCAGCCGCAACCGCAACCGCCTCGGCAGTCGCAGTGATGGCTGAGGCGACGATCGACCCGGAACTGCCGCTGGCCATCGTGCACAAGACGGCCAGTTGTGGCTGCTGTGGCGTGTGGGCCGACCACCTCAAGGCTGCCGGCTTCCCGGTTGAGATACGTGACACCGATGACATGCATCCGGTCAAGCAGCGCCTCGGCGTGCCGGCCGGCAAGGCGTCCTGTCATACCGCCGAGATCGGTGGCTATGTGGTGGAAGGCCATATTCCGGCCAGCGACATCAAGCGCCTGCTGAAGGAACGGCCGACGGCGCGTGGTCTGGTGCTGCCGGGCATGCCGGCCGGATCTCCGGGCATGGAAATGCCTGATGGCTATGTGCAGCCGTATACCGTAGAGCTGGTGCTGGCTGATGGCAGCACCCAGCCCTTCGCACAGCACGGGCAGGGCGGCTGAGATTCAGTGGTGGTGCCGGTCGGTCTGACCGGCACCCTTCCACGCGGCCTGTGTAGAGCCGAGCCCACGCTCGGCTGCTTTCGGCCGGCAAGCCGAGCATCGGCTCGGCTCTACAGAATCAGCGGGCCCCGGCCGTTTGGCCAGCTGCGTGTCGAGCGACCATTCGGCTGCATCCACGTAGTCCTTCCTCGGCGCGCCGCGTGTAGAGCCGAGCCCACGCTCGGCTGCTTTCGGCCTGCAAGCCGAGCATAGGCTCGGCTACAGGATCAGCGGGCCCCGGCCGCTTCCTTGGCCAGCTGCGCGTCGAACTTCTTCTCGGCCTCATCCGCATAGGTCTTGCAGGTCAGGGCCTTGGCACCGGCCTTGGCACCAGCGCTGTAGTTCCAGCCGCTGGCACCGGGATGCGGGGTCAGCAGGATGTCGCAGGGCAGGGCGCGCACCGTGGCGAAACTCCGACGGTAGTCCTCGATCAGGTGCGGATAGCGAGGGTTGTCCTGCAGTTGATAGCCCGGTGCGCTCAGGCTGTCGGCGTAGACGATGCGAACGGGTTTTCCTTCACGGGTGTCGGTCCAGGTCCAGGCGGTGCTGCCCGGGGTGTGGCCGGGCACGAAGTGCGCG
>NZ_QAIJ01000083.1:72168-74211 GCF_003060985.1 Stenotrophomonas sp. HMWF023 | reverse complement strand
GTGATGCCGTCGCCGAAGTGCAGGTCGTTGCTGCCGCCGCGTGCCAGCAGCACCGCCGATTCTGCATTGGCCACGATCTGCGCACCGGTGCCGCGCTTGAGCGCCGCAACCGGGCCGGCGTGGTCGGCGTGGGCATGGCTGAGCAGGATCAGGCGCAGATCATGCGGCGCAACACCGCGCGCTTTCATGTTGCGCAGCAGGTGATCGGCCATCTGCGGCATGCCGCCATCGAGCAGCACCGCGCCCTGCGGCGTCTGCACCAGCAGCGCGGTCAGGTCTTCGGTGCCGATCTGCCAGGTGTGGTCGGCAATCTGCAGCGGCGCCATCGGCTGCAGCCAGGAGGCATCCACGGTGTAGGCACGCAGCTGCGGAAGCGTCGGTTCGGCGGCAGAAGCCGCAGCGGGAAGCAGGGCAGCGAGCGTGATGGCGAGGGTCTGCAGGCGCATGGGAGGACACCGATGAAGGAGGCCCAGAAACTAGCATGGGCCTCCTTCGTCGCGTCACGCATAGATTTCATGGCACCCATAAGGGCGCCATCTCTCAGTAGCGGTACTGCCATCCCAGCGTCAGTACACGCCCGCGCCCGGCAAAATAGCTGGGATTGGATGGCGTGGTCTGCGAGTAGTAGGTGATGTACTGCTTGTTGGCGAGGTTCTGCACGCCCAGGGTGAAGCTGCTCTTGTCCAGCGCATAGCGGGCGACCAGGTCGAACGTGGTGTAGCCCTTGAAACTGGCCACCGGCACGCCGCGCAGGTCGAAGTCGCGATCGAAGGCATGGCTGGCCTGCAGACGGGTGCTGAGCTGCGAGGTCCAGCTCTGCTCCCAGAACGCGGTCAGGCGGTTCGGGGCGATGTTGACGCCCGCCAAGTCGCTTTCCAGTCGGCCATCCAGATTGGCGTCATAGCGGCCATTGGCGCGGGCATAGCCCAGGCCGATGCGGCTGTCGCCCAGGCGCAGCCGCAGGTTGGTCTCGAAGCCTTCCACCCGGGTAGCCTGGCGCTGCACGTTGTAGGCATCGATGCCGGCGTCATAGACCAGTACCGAACCCAGCTTGGATTCGGAGGTGTAGTACGCGATGTCGCCGCTGAAGCGACCATCGTCATATTCCAGCCCGATCTCGCGGTTGTCCGACACCACCGGTGACAGGTCCACCAGGGTGTCCACGCGCTGGCCATCGCGATTGATCGCGCGCAGCACGCGGCCGACATCGGCCACGGTGTAGCCTTCCGAATACGACGCGTAAGCGTTGAGGCGATCGTTGATGTACCAGACCGCGCCGAAATTGGGCAGCGTCTCGCTCATCGTCGGTTTGCCACCGGCCACCTTGCGTGCGCCGTAGCGGGGCAGGGTGGTGTAGTCGCCTACTTCCAGTTCGCCCTTTTCGTAACGCAGGCCAGCGGACAGCATGACGTGGTCGGTGGGCCACCACTGCAGCTGCAACAGCGGCGACAGGCTCTGGTAGGTGGTCAGCGGTACCCAGTTCAGGCCGCTGGCCAGCAATACCTGGTGGGTGCGGTCACGCAGGCCATCCAGGCCCAGGGTCACGTCCAGCGACGTGTCGCCGATGCGACGCCAGCTCTGGGTCAGCTTGAAGCCGCGCTTGTCCGATTCGTTCTGGGTCTGGTCCCAGGCAGCGTTGGCACCCGTGTTGCCCCACGGGTCCCACTGGCTGGCACCGTAACGCCCTTCAAAATCGACCGCGAACGCCTGCGCCAGGAACTGGCCGCCGAACAGATCGGCATTGCTGTAGTCCAGGGTCAGCGAGCGTGAGCGGTTCATCGGCGGATCGAGCGGCGTATCGCCGGGCACCGACGTGGCCGGGCGACCGCTGCGGAAGTTGCCATCCACGGGCAGGTAATTGTCCAGGCCACGCAGTTCGTAGCGATTGGCCATCAACTGCAGGCGCTGGCCTTCGGTGATGTTCCAGCCAAGCTTGGCGAAGATGTTGGTCGAGGTCGAATCCATCAGTTCGCCCTGCGCATTGGTGCCGATCGCACGGCCGTCGCCGTCGTAGTACAGGCCCTGCCGCTCATGGGCCAGGCC
>NZ_QAIJ01000083.1:63245-72133 GCF_003060985.1 Stenotrophomonas sp. HMWF023 | reverse complement strand
CGGCACGCCGTCGACCATGTAGAGGATGCCGCGCCCACGCATGCTTTCGCCATAGTTGGACATCTTCTCGCGTGCCGGGGCGAAGGCCGGGATCTGCGAGGACAGCACGCGCGACACATCCGAACCCAGTGCCAGCTGCTGCTGGATATCCTCACGGGTGAGCACGGTGATGGTGTTGGGCATGGCGGACTCGCCCTGCGGCATGCGCGCAGTCGACGCCGACACGGTTACTCTGCCGAGCGAGGTCGCGGCTGCCGGCGCTGCTGCGGTGCGCGGGCTGTCCGCTTTTGCCGCCGGCGTCGCGGTTGCGACCGCACTGCGGATCACGAACACGCCTGGCGAGCGCTCCTCGACGTCCAGGCCTTGGCCGGCAATCAGCCGTTGCAGCGCCTCGCGTGGGGCATAGCGGCCGTCCAGCGCTGGTGCCTGGCGGCCGGCAACGCTGTCCGCAGCGAACAGCAGCTGGATGCCGCTCTGCCTGGCCATCGCATTGAGTGACTGCTGCAGCGGGGCTGCCGGAAGATGGACGTCCACCGTCGTGGGGGTGGACTGCGCCGCCACCGGAAGGGCGGCGCACAGGCTGACGGCCAGCAGGGCAGGCGTCAGGCGGCGCAGGGCAGCGGGCAGGGCAATGCGGGTCATGCGGGGTCCTTCAGAGGGGTTCAAGCAGCAGCCGGATGAGCAGGGCCACAACCCACCCTCGGTGCGGAATTCAGTGGCGTGCGGAGATGTGCACGCTGCCATCGTCGCGGGGATGGACGGCGACGGGCAGGATCTCCGGCAGCAGCGCCAGCGCGGTGGCGGCATGGTCGCCATCGAACACACCCGACACCTGCAGCGTGGCCAGACCGGGTTCGTCCAGTACGATCGCGCCGCGGTGATAGCGCTGCAGGCTGCGTACCACTTCGCCCAGCGGGGTCTGCGCGAACTGCAGCCGGCCCTCGGTCCATTCCCTGCTGCCGGTGGCGATCGGCTGCGGTTGCTGGACCGGCCCCGTTCCTGCCAGCAGCTGCTGGCCAGGGTGCAGGTGCTGCTCGCCATCGCGGCCGGCCACGCGCACGCCGACCTTGCCGCGCCACAGGCGGATCTCACTGCGGTAGCCGCGTCGATCCACATCGAACACCGTGCCGTAGTTGCGCACCTGCACCGGTCCGGCATCGACCTGGAACCGGCGCCAGCGCGATGGCGCCACCTCGAAGCGGGCGCGTCCGGAGACCAGCACCGTGCGACGCGAACGCACGTGGCTGCGCACCTGCAGATGGCTGTCTGCATCAAGTTGGATACGGCTGCCATCGGCCAGCAGCACGCTGCGACGCTCGCCGATGGCTGTCTGGTAATCGTGCTGTTGCCAGCCGGGATCGAAGGCGTAAAGCCCGCCCAGTCCAGTCACCAACAGCAGGCCGAGCACGGCGCCGCCGATCTGCCGGCTGCGATGAGGCCGATACAGCTGCACCGGGTCGGGCACCGGAAACAGTGCCTTGAGGGTTTCCCGATGCTGATCCAGCACACGATCAGGCGAAGGCGCGCCGGTCTTGTCCGGGCGTGGGGTGCGCGGGCGGCGTGGTGCTGTCACGTCAGCGCCCGCACATCCAGCGTCTGCCGGCAATCGACCATCGCCAAGCGCAGATGCCGCTCGACGGCCTTCAGGCCGATGCCCATGCGCCGCGCAACCGCCGCCTGCGGCACGTCATGGATCTTGTGCAGGATGAACACCTGGCGGCGTCGACAGGGCATCGCACGGATGACCTCGACCAGCCGTTCCAGTTCCTGCGCGGCGGCGGCCTGCCTGACCGGGCCGGCGCCTTCGCAGGCGGCATCTGGCAGTTCGGCACGGGGTTCCACCCACTGGCGGCGCAGGTCTTCGGCACGGCAACGATCAACCGCTGCGTCATGCGCCATCCGCCGCAGCAGCGCCATCGGCTGCCGCACATCTGCCGGGGTGGGGCGCTCCAGCAGGCGTACGCAGACGTCGTGCACCACCTCGCGGGCCAGCCCGGGCGAGGCGAAGCGACGGCGCAGGTAATCCACCAGATCCTCGTAGTGGCGCACCAGCGAGGACACCAGCGGCAGCGCAGGTGGAGGGGAGTGCGGTGGCGTGGACATCCGGGAAAGCGGTGCAGGCGGGTAGGGGTGGGGCCACGCAAGGCCAGCCCTGCGCGGTGCCACGATAGTAATGGGAACTGTTCGCATTTGCTATCGGGTGTACCACAGCGGGATTGTTCGTGGCCGCCGGAAAGTGAATCCACGATCACCCTCTGCAGCGCACACTCGGCCGCAGATAGGCTGCAGGGCAGCCATCGGGGAGAGTGACCATGCACGTGCTTCTGGTGATCGTCGGCGGGTTCCTGTTGCTGGGCGTCTTCGTCCTGTTCGGCAGGCTCTGGAGCACAGGCAGCTCACAGCTGCCAACGGCGCTGTTGGCCTTCATCGGCACCTGGCTGCTGGTGTCGGTGGCCAATCTGTGGGTGGGGGTCAGCCGGGCGGGCTATACGGTGCGGGAGGAGCTTCCGATCCTGCTGCTGGTGTTTGCCGTTCCGGCGCTGGTAGCCGGTGTCATTTTCTGGCGGCTGGGCCGCTGAACCGAGGATCCGCGATGCCGGCAACACCCCGTCTTCCTGCCCTGCGTCGTCGCGACGGCCATCATGCGCGGGTGACCTACGAAGAACTGTTCTTCGATCTGGTCTACGTGTTCGCCGTCACCCAGCTCAGCCACCACCTGCTGCACCACCTGGGCCTGCTGGGCGTGCTGCAGACGCTGGTGCTGTGGTTTGCGGTCTGGCTCGGCTGGCAGTATGCGTGCTGGGTCAGCAACTGGTTCGACCCTGAGGCGCCGCGCATCCGCGGCCTGCTGTTCGTCACGATGCTGCTGGCGTTGCTGATGTCTTCGTCCATCCCCGAAGCCTTTGCCGGACGCGCATGGATCTTCGCCGGCGCCTACGCCACGATGCAGGTGGGGCGGACGCTGTTCGTCCTGCTGGAAGTAGGGCGCGCGCACCCGCTGGCCGCCAATTTCAGGCGCATGCTGGCCTGGGTGAGCGTTTCGGCCTGTTTCTGGCTGGCCGGTGCAGCGGTCGAGGGCAATGCGCGGCTGGCACTGTGGGCACTGGCCGTCGCCTGCGAATACATCTCGCCGATGTTCGGCTTCGCGTTTCCCGGCCTCGGCCGCTCGCGTACCCGCGAGTGGACCATCGAAGGCGGGCATCTGGCCGAGCGCTGCCAGCTGTTCGTGATCGTCGCACTGGGTGAGACGCTGCTGGCAACCGGCGGCGTGCTGAGCGAGGTGGAGCACTGGAGTGGAGAGGTGGTTTCGGCGGTGCTGGCGACCTTCGCCGGTACGCTCGCGATGTGGTGGCTGTACTTCGGCATCTCCAGCCGCGACGCCACCGATACCATCGCCCGTTCCGACGACCCCGGCCGCATCGGCGCCTATTTCCACTACGTGCACGCGCTGCTGATCGCCGGCATCATCACCACCGCCGTCGGCAATGATCTGGTGATGGACGAACCGGAGGCGGCAGTGACCCTGCCGTATGCCGCGATGCTGGCGGCGGGACCGTTGATCTACCTGCTGGGCAGCGCACTGTACAAGCGGGCGGTCTACGGCCGCGTGCCGCGATCACACCTGGCAGGGGCGGCGGCGCTGGTCGTGCTCGGTTTCGTGCTGCCATGGATACACCTGCTGGCCGCAGGGTGGCTGACCAGCATCGTGCTGCTGGCGGTGGGGCTGGCCGATACACGGTTGAAGCGAAGCATTGCAGCGACGCGCAGTTAGGGGGGCTGCCCGGCAGGCCCGACCTCAGCGCAGCTCCGCAGCCATCGCCGCCAGTCGGCTCACGGTGTTGATGTTGCGGCCGGTTCCGTTTGCTGCGAAGGGGACGCGCAGGCGCGAACCGGCCATGCCATCGCCGTAGTGGATGAACAGCTCGCGCTTGCCGAGGGCAAGCTGTTCTTCGCCGATACCGGTGACGCCCTGCAGCGGGTCCTTGGGCAGCGCTTCATCAACGAACAGGGCGACGACACGGTTGCCGGCAGCGGCCTTGAAGGGGTTGCGGACGATCACTGCGGCCATCTCGGCAGCGGTACGCACCAGCACGCCTACCGGCTTGCCTGCATAGGCATGCAGGCATTGCGCCAAACTGTCGCGCACACCCGCTTCGTTGAGCGGGCTGCTGAACACGGCATTGCCGCTGGCGATATAGGTGCGGACATCGCGGAATCCTGCGCGCTGGCACATGCCCACCAGTTCGGCCATCGGCAGCTTGCCGGTGCCGCCCACATTCACTGCGCGCAGCAGGGCTACATATGCGGTCATGGCGTGCTGCCCTGCAGCCGGTCATACATGCGCACCAGATCCACCAGGGTGCGCGCGCCCATCTTGCGCATCAACTGCGCGCGACGCACCTTCACCGTGATCTCGCTGACACCAAGGTCGGCGGCGATCTGCTTGTTGAGCCGGCCCCGTACCACGCCTGCGACCACCTCGCGCTCCCCGCTGTTCAAGGTGTCCCAGCGCTGCTGCAATGCGCCCAGCAGGTCACCCTCGCGGCGTTGCAGTCGATTGAGCTCGATGCCCTTGTGGATCGCGTCCAGCAGTTCCTGGTCACGGAAGGGCTTGGTCAGGAATTCGATGGCGCCTTCCTTGATCGCATTGACCCCCATGGCGATGTCGCCGTGCCCGGTGATGAACACCACCGGCAGGTGCAGGCCGTGGCTGGCCATGGTTCGATGGAAGTCCAGTCCGCTCTGGCCGGGCATGCGCACGTCCAGCACCAGGCAGGCCGGGGCGTCCTCCATCGCATGGGCAAGGAATTCGCCGGTCGAGGCGAAGGCCCGTACCTGCAGGCCCATCGAGGCCAGCAGGTCTTCCAGCGCAGCACGCACCGAGGCATCGTCGTCGATCACGTAAACGATCGGTGATGGTTCCACAGGGGGCGTCGTGGGTTTACGCATGCTGGCCCTCCCTGGGCGTGGGCAGCTCGAAGGTGAAGCAGGCGCCGCCGCCTGCTGGCCGCTCGGCGCGGATATGGCCGCCGTTGGCCTCGATCATCGAGCGGCTCAGGCTGAGGCCCAGGCCGAGGCCGTTCGCCTTGGTGGTCCAGAATGCATCGAACACGCGGTCAGGCTGCTCCAAGGGCAGGCCGATACCGCGGTCGCGCACGCTCAGGCTGACGTGGCCGTGCCCATCATGCGTGGTCAGCAGCGACAGCCTGCGCTCGCCCGTGGGCGTACCGGCCATCGCGTCGACGGCGTTGAGGATGAGGTTACCGATCACCTGCTGCACCTGCACGCGGTCGGCATGGGCGGGGGGCAGGTCGCTGCCCAGCACCAGCGCGACCGTCACACCATGCTGCTCCAGTTCGCTGTGCGACAGCGCCAGCATTTCCTCCACGGCCTGATTGAGATCGAAGGCCTGGCGCTCTGGTGCGGCCCCTTGGGTCAGGCCGCGGATGCGGGCGATCACGTCACTGGCGCGATGGGCGTCGGCGACGATGCGGGCGATGGTCTGACGTGCCTTGTCCAGGTTGGGCGGATCCTGGGCCAACCAGCGCTGGCTGGCCTCGGCACTGCTGGCGATGGCAGCCAACGGCTGGTTCACTTCGTGCGCGATGGAAGTGGTCAGCTCGCCGACCGTGGATGCACGGGCAACCCGCAGCAGGCGGGCTTGTGCATCCTGCACGGCGGCCTTGGCCACTTCCATCTTCAAGGCCAGGTACGTGGTGATGCCGATCACCAGCATGCCGATCGCTGAATTGACCAGGCCGATGCGGTAGGTGCCGAAGCGGGTCAGGAAGAAGCTGAGGCCGGTCAACGCGATGCAGACCGCGGCAAGCAGGATGAGGCCGCGTGCGGGCAGGCGCCGCGACGCCGCGAGGATGACGGCTGCGTAGAAGCAGGCGGCGGCAACGGCGTAGTCGGTAACCGTATCGACCAGGAAGATGGCCGCCATCACGATGATCAGGGCCAGCACGACCAGGGGGCGGCGGGGCGACAGCGATGGCATCGGGACGGCTCCCTGGCGTGGGTGGAAAGGATAGCAAAGCGCTGTTCGGTAGATGCCGACCGTGGTCGGCATGCGTTGTCCGCGGTCATGGTGCCTGACGGATTGTGCCGACCACGGTCGGCACCTACCAAGGCGGTGCACGGTAGTGCCGGGCCATGCCCGGCGGAATGCATGCACCAGCGGCCGGCACTACTCCTCCAGGCTGGCGTTCCAGAATCCCTGCAGCACGCCCGGCGTGGCCGCAAGCGTGGCCAGCACGGCATCCAGTTCGCCGCCATCGACCGTGGTGGCGTACAGCACCGCTTCGATCTCGACATCGCGCTCACCGAACGGGCGCTGGTCGACCGCGCGCACCGGATACTGCGCCTGTTCCAGCAGCAGCAGAAGCCGGTCGAGTACCTCGGCCTGCTGCTCACGCTGGCAGACCACGTTGATCGCGTAGGTCGCCTCGCTGAACGCTTCCGGCAACGGTTGCCGCTGGATGCGGTTCACCACCGGTCGCAGCAGGGTGTTGGCGGCCAGTACGAACAGCGCAGCCAGCACCGCTTCGGGCAGCAGCTTGATGCCCGCACAGGCGCCGACCGCCGCCGAGCCCCACAGGGTGGCGGCGGTGTTCAGGCCCGATACCTGTGCGCCATCCTTCATGATCGCGCCGGCACCGAGGAAGCCGACGCCGGAGATCACATAGGCCACCACGTGCAGCGGTGACGGCGGCCCGCCGTACAGGTCGTGGAAGCGCACGGCGAGGTCGACGAACACGGCGGCGCCCACCGCCACCAGCGTGTTGGTGCGCAGGCCGGCGGTGCGCTGGCGGAACTGCCGCTCAAGGCCGATCAGCGCGCCCAGCACGAAGGCGACAGACAGGCTGATCAGCGAGCTGAGGGTCGCGCCCGCGTTGAACGCGGGCAGGTGGGGGTTGAAGTCCATGACGGCTCTCCCTGCGCCGATGCGCTTACTGCCAGCCGTAACGGCGGATGTAGAGCTTCTTCAGCGCGGTGGTCAGCACCGCATAGCCGAACAGGATCGCCACCAGGAACGGCCAGTAGCCGGCCGGCAGCGCCTGCAGCTTGAAGTAGCCTGCCAACGGGCTCATCGGCAGGATCACGCCGATCGCCATGATCGCCCCGGTCATCAGCAGCAGCGGCGGCGCGGCGATGCTCTGCAGGAACGGCACCTTGGGCGTGCGGATCATGTGCACGATCAGGGTCTGGGTCAGCAGACCGACCACGAACCAGCCGGACTGGAACAGGCCTTGGTCGGCCGGCGTGCGTGCATCGAACACGTACCACATCAAGGCGAAGCAGCTGAGGTCGAAGATCGAGCTGATCGGCCCGAAGAACACCATGAAGCGGCCGATATCCGCGGGGTTCCACTTCAGCGGCTTGCGTACCAGTTCCTCATCCACGTTGTCGAAGGGAATGGCGATCTGCGAGATGTCATACAGCAGGTTCTGCACCAGCAGCTGCAACGGCAGCATCGGCAGGAACGGCAGGAACGCCGAGGCCACCAGCACCGAGAACACGTTGCCGAAATTGGAACTGGCGGTCATGCGGATGTACTTCAGCATGTTGCTGAAGGTGCGCCGCCCCTGGATGACGCCTTCCTCCAGCACCATCAGGTTCTTTTCCAGCAGGATGATGTCGGCGGCCTCCTTGGCGATGTCCACCGCGCTGTCCACGCTGATGCCGATGTCGGCCGCGCGCAGCGCGGGAGCATCGTTGATGCCATCGCCGAGGAAGCCGACCACCTTGCCCTGTGCACGCAGTTCGCGCACCAGCCGTTCCTTGTGCAGCGGCGTGAGGCGGGCGAACACGCGGTGTTCCTGCAGTGCACGCGCCACGGCCGCGTCATCCATGCGCTCGATCTGCGGGCCGGTCACGATCGTATCGGCGTCCAGGCCGACCTGGGCACAGACCCGGGCGGTGACCAGTTCGTTGTCGCCGGTGAATACCTTTACTTCCACACCGTGCGCGGCCAGCGCCTGCAGCGCCTGCGCGGCCGACTCCTTCGGCGGATCGAGGAAGGCCACGTAGCCCACCAGGGTCAGATCGCGCTCGTCGGCCTGCGAGTACACGCTCTGGCTGGCCGCGGTTTCCTTCATCGCCACGGCCACCACGCGCAGGCCCTGTTCGTTCAGTTCCTCGGTGGTCTGCCGCACGCGGGCCAGGCGCTGCTCATCCAGCGGCATGTCCTGGCCGTTCTCGCGCACGGTGCTGCACACCGCCAGCATTTCCTCCACCGCACCCTTGCAGATCAGTTCGTGATGGTCCTCGCGCTCGGATACCACCACCGACATGCGGCGGCGCTCGAAGTCGAACGGGATCTCATCGACCTTGCGGTAGTCCTGCGACAGGCGCAGCGAGCTCTGCAGCTCCACATGCTCCAGCACCGCACGATCCAGCAGGTTGATCAGGCCGGTCTGGAAGTGGCTGTTGAGGTAGGCGAAGGTCAGCACATCCTCCGAATCCTGCCCGAACACATCGGTGTGCCGCTCCAGCGCGATCTTGTCCTGGGTGAGGGTGCCGGTCTTGTCGGTGCACAGCACTTCCATCGCACCGAAGTTCTGGATCGCGTCCAGGCGCTTGACGATCACCTTGCGCCGCGACAGCAGCACCGCGCCCTTGGCCAGGGTGGAGGTGACGATCATCGGCAGCATTTCCGGGGTCAGGCCGACCGCCACCGACAGCGCGAACAGGAACGCTTCGGTCCAGTCGCCCTTGGTCCAGCCATTGACCAGCAGGACGAACGGCACCATCACCAGGGCAAAGCGGATCAGCAGCCAGCTGACACTGTTGACGCCAGCCTGGAACGCTGTCGGTGTACGATCGCTGGCACTGCTGCGCTGGGCGAGGGTGCCGAAGTAGCTGCTGTTGCCGGTCGCCAGCAC
>NZ_QAIJ01000083.1:54151-63235 GCF_003060985.1 Stenotrophomonas sp. HMWF023 | reverse complement strand
CCTGCGCGACAAACAGATCCTTGGCCGCAAGCACGCGGCAATCGGCCGGGATCATGTCGCCGGCCGACAGCACGATATGGTCACCCGGCACCAGGTCGCGGATCGGCAGATCCAGCAGCCGTGCCGGCCGCCGGCTGTGCAGCTGTGCGCCGAAGTACTGGTCGGCCACTTCTGCCGCTTCGGTGCCTGCAGCGCGGCGCAGCACGCGTGCGGTATTGCCCACCAGGGCCTTCAGCCGTTCGGCAGCGCGGTTGGAGCGTCCCTCCTGCACGAAGCGGATCAAGGTGGACAGCACCACCATCGCACCGATCACCACCGTCGCCTTGGCATCTTCGGTCAGCCAGGACACCGCCGCCAGCACCGTCAGCAGCAGGTTGAACGGGTTGCGATAGCACTGCCACAGATGGCGCCACCACGGCAGCGGCTTCTCGTGATCGACCTCGTTCGGGCCGAAGCGCAGCAGGCGCTCTTCGGCTTCGTGCGGGCTGAGACCGTCGACGTGCGACTGCAGGGTGGCCAGCGCATCGGCTTCGCTGCCCTGTGCAAGCGCGAGCAGCCCGGCAGTGAGTGTGGCCGGCGCGGCCTGCGTGCTGCCACGGCCGTAACCGGCTTCGGGCATCGCACGACGACCGAACAGGTTGCCCGCGCGGCGGCTGCGCAGGAAGGCGTTGAACCAGGCGTTGAGCAGGCTCATGGGAAGGTCCTCTTGGAGCGGCGCCGGGCGCAGCCGGCGCGTGGAGCGGAAGGGGCGGGTGGTCAGGCGTGGCGCATGGCCAGCACCGATGGCGACCAGGGCTGCATGCGCAGCCGTTGGCTGCCGCCGATGCACAGCGGTTTCATCGCATCGCGCAGCGGGTAGGGCAGGTGGCGCAGCACGTTGATGCGCTCGCTGATCGGCAGCAGCGACAGGGCATCGGCCACCACCCGTGGCGAGCCGAGCGCCAGCGAACGGGCGAAGAGGACAGGGCCGTGCTGCAGCAGCAGGCTGCGCAGGGCGGAAACATCGCGCTCACCGATCAGGCGGCGGACGGTGATGTAGAGAATCTTGTAGGACATGGGATTCCTCCGGGCAGGCGCCGCCCGGGGCTCCCATCGCTTACACGGACAGGAACCGGCCGTCAGTCGCCAGCAGTGAACAAGGGGGCAGGCAAGGGCGCGCGTCGCGCCCGGCAGGGTCGGGATCCATCTGCGTCTCCGCGTGGGGCGGCCAGTCGCTGGCCAGTGGCGCTATTGTCCGCGCTCGTATTCAGCAGGCCTAGAGGCCCGTGGGTTAGCCCGGCTATACCTTGGTATAGAAAAAGGGGCCGTTGGCCCCTTCTGTTCAGCTGCGGTCTGCGAAAGCGTCGGTGGCCCGCACCAAAGCATCGGTAGTGGCCTCTTCGTTGGCGCTGTGGCCGGCGATGACCATCTCCAGGGTGGCTTCCGGCCAGGCTTTGGCCAGATCCCAGGCACTGCGTGGTGGGCAGATGATGTCGTAGCGACCCTGCACGATGACGCCCGGCAGGTGGCGGATGCGCTCGATATCGCGCAGCAGCTGGCCGTGTTCCAGGAAGGTGTTGTGGCGGAAGTAATGCGCCTCGATGCGCGCCTTGGCCAGGGTATCAAGCGGATCGGTAGCGGATGCCGCGTCGACGTCATGCACCAGCGTGGCGGCATTGTCTTCCCAGCCCAGCCAGGCCTGTGCCGCTGCGATGCGGATCGCTTCATCGGTATGGTCCAGGCGCTTCCAGTAGGCTTCGAGCATGTTGCCGCGCTCGTCCTCCGGGATGTGCGCCTCGTAGCGATCCCAACGCTCCGGGAAGATCCAGCGGGCACCGCCGTTGAGCTCGGCGAACCAGCGGTTCTCTTCCTCGCGACCGAGGAAAACGCCGCGCACGATCAGCCCGGTGGCACGGTCGGGATGGGCCTGTGCATAGGCCAGCGAAAGCGTCGAACCCCAGGAACCGCCGTAGACCAGCCAGCGCTCGATGCCCAGGTGTTCGCGCACCTTCTCGATGTCGGCCACCAGATCCTGCGTGGTGTTGTCACGCAGCTCGCCAAAGGGCGTGGAGCGGCCGCTGCCGCGCTGATCGATCAGCACGATGCGGTAGCGCTTCGGGTCGAAGAAGCGGCGATGGGTGGGCGAGATGCCGGCGCCTGGGCCGCCATGCAGGTACACCACCGGAATGCCCTCAGGCGTGCCGCACTCTTCGATATGCAGGGTGTGCAGCGCGTCGACGGGAAGCGTGTGTTCGCGGTACGGGGTGATCGGCGGGTACAGCGTGCGCATGGCGATGCCTCACAAGCGGGGACTGCAAGGATAGCGGGGTGCAGCGGTCAGCGTCATCCGCGTCAGGTTCAAGTATTCTTTGCGTTCAAGGGGCAATGCCGTCGATTCCTGGCGGGACGGACATGGCAGGACGCAGAGGATGAACGATATGAGCGCGCAGGACGTCGCCGTACAAGCCCCATCGTCGCGCGCCACCCTCAGCAGCGGCGCCCGTGAGTCGATGAAGTGGCTCGCGCTGCTGTCGATGACCGGTGACCACGTCGCCAAAGTGGTTTTCGGTGGCTATGTGCCGGTGGTCAGCGAGTTTGGGCGCATCGCCTTCCCGCTGTTCGCGCTGGTGATGGCCTGCAACCTGGCGCAACCGGGCGCCGATCTGGGCAAGTCGATCCGGCGCCTGTCCGCATGGGGCCTGGTCGCGCAACCCCTGCACATGCTGGCCTTCGGCCACTGGTTGCCGCTGAACATCCTGTTGACCTTCGCGCTGGCTGCCGTGGCCGTGCATGCGCTGACCAACAACCGGCAGCTGTTGCTGCTGGTTACCGCAGGCCTGCTGCCGTTCTTCGTGGATTACCAATGGGCGGGCGTGGCATTCGTGATGCTGGGCTGGATCGCGTTCCGCCACCGGGCGTACTGGCTGCTGGCGTTCGGATTCGGTGGGCTGTGCTGGGTCAACGGCAACGGATGGGCGTTGCTGGCCATCCCGCTGATACTGGCGTTGGCCCGGGTGCCGTGGGCGGTTCCGCGATCACGCTGGGCGTTCTATGTGTACTACGTGGGGCACCTGGCGGTCCTCGCCGCTTATGCGCAGTGGCTGCGCTGAGTAGCGACATCCATCGGGGCGGTGAGCTGTCCCGCTCACGTCGATGGTGTCTTTCCAGGCCGCAACGCACAGCGGACACGCTCGCCTCTACAATCGGCCAATGCCGACCCCGCCCACCCTCGACGATCTGCGTCGCTACGCCGTAGCCCGCACGCTGTTCACGCCTACTACGCTGCTGACAGCGATCCGTCGCCTGGGCTTCGTGCAGGCCGATCCCATCCGTGCGCCCGCGCGTGCCCAGGACCTGACCCTGCGGCACCGGGTGAAGGGCTATCAGGCCGGGGATCTGGAGCGCCGCTACAGTCGGCTGCCGATCGAGGAGGACTTCCTGGTCAACTACGGTTTCCTGCCGCGCGAACACCTGGCGTTGATGCATCCTCGGGTGTCCCGCAGGCCGTGGGACGCCAGCACGCGGCGCAAGGCGGCCGAGGTGCTGGCGTTCGTGCAGGAGCGGGGTGCGGTGCATCCGCGCGAGGTCGACCAGGCGTTCGCACATGGCCGGGTGACCAACTACTGGGGCGGCACCAGCAATGCCAGCACCCACCTGCTGGATGGCATGCACTACCGCGGCATGTTGCGCATCGCCCGTCGTGACAGTGGTACCCGCATCTACGCCGTTGCGGCACATGCACTCGCCGATGGCGGCAAGGCCGCGCGCCTGCAGCGCGCCACGGCATTGATCGATCTGGTGGTGCGCAAGTACGCGCCGTTGCCTTCGGCCAGCCTCACCTATCTGGCGCGGCTGTTGGGCTATGGTGCACCGCATCTGGCAGTCGAGATCCAGCAGGCACTGCGGCTGGCGCGCGAGCGACTGGCCGGCGGCAACATCGACGGAACCAGCTGGTTCTGGCCGGCAGAGGAGAATCCCCGCTCGCGGCGCTACCAGGCCGATGAGCAGGTGCGGCTGCTGGCACCGTTCGATCCGGTGGCCTGGGATCGGCGACGGTTCGAACTATTCTGGGGCTGGGTCTACAGA
Organism: Stenotrophomonas sp. HMWF023; assembly: GCF_003060985.1. Taxonomy (NCBI): domain Bacteria; kingdom Pseudomonadati; phylum Pseudomonadota; class Gammaproteobacteria; order Lysobacterales; family Lysobacteraceae; genus Stenotrophomonas; species Stenotrophomonas sp. HMWF023. Next base: position 59,170 of record NZ_QAIJ01000083.1, on the reverse strand, counting down.
TTCGAGGCCTATACGCCGGCGGCCAAGCGTCGCTTCGGCTACTATGCGCTGCCGCTGTTGTGGCGCGACCAGGTGGTCGGCTGGGCCAATGTCACCGCCAGGGATGGCGCTCTGCAGCCGGATATTGGATTCGCCAGCGCCTCGCCCATGAAGGACGTTCTGTTCCGCAATGCGCTGGATGACGAACTGGAACGGATGACGCGATTCCTCACCGGATGAAGTCTTGCCTTGTGGTGACAGCGGGCGCTGTTGCTATTCGTCGCGCCGCTGCCTGCGCACCCGTGCACGCGCGTCATAAAGCTGGCTGTCCGCATGATGGATGGTGTCAGCCACGGACTCACCCGGCGCGCTGACCGCCGCGCCCATCGAGAACGCCGTCGGCGACTGCGCTGCATTGGTGTCGTACCAGCCCTCCAGCAGGGCAAGCCGTTTGGACGCCGCTGCGGTCAACACCACCAGGAACTCGTCTCCGCCCAGGCGGACCACGGTCTCGCCCGCGCTCAGCGGCGCCTTCAGGAAGGCAGCAAACTCGATCAGGATCGCGTCGCCGCGGCGGTGACCCTGCGCGTCATTGATCCGTTTGAAATCGTCGAGGTCAAATACCAGGCACGCCCACGTTCCGGCGGTCATCTCGTCGAGCCGGTGCAGGTAGCGGCGGTTGTGGCACTGGGTGAGTGGATCCTTCTGCGATAGTTCGCGCAGGCGCTGCTCCTGCAGGCGCAGCGCGGTGACATCCTGGGCGTGGCCCAGCACGAAGGGCGGCTGTCCTTCGCTGTCGAGCACGTTGTTGTAGGCCCAATACCGCAGCGTTCCATCGGCGGCAATGAGTTCGATGACGCCGGCATCGGTGTGGTTGGCTTCGATACGCTTCAGGTAGGCATTGAATACCTCGCGGCGCTCGAGTGGCATGTAGTCGCACAGGCTGCGGCCGATGATCTGGCGTTCCTCGTAGCCCAGCGACTGCAGCGCCGCCGGGTTCACCGAGGTCAGCGTGCCATCCAGCGTATGCGTGCAGATCAGCCCCAGGCTGTAGTGGAACAGACGCCGATAGCGCACCTCGCTCGCCTCCAGGGCATCCAGCGCCGCGCGTTCTTCGGTGACGTCCTGGATCGCGCCCACCAGCCGCGGATGGCCCTCCACCTGCTGCCGGTTGCCCACCACGCGGGTCCAGATGCTGCGTCCATCGGCTGTGCTCATCGGCAGCTGCACCTCCCAGGGCGTGCCATCCTCCATGCAACGCTGCACGGCAGTCTGGATGATGCTGCGGCTGTCCTGGCGGTAGAACGACAGGGCCGATTCGAGGGTGGGCTGGTAGCTGGAGCGCACGCCGTGGATCTGCTTGGTCTCGCGCGTCCAGCGCACCTCGCGGGTGTCGAGGTCCAGTTCCCAGCCGCCGACCTTGGCCGCGGTATTGGTGCGCTGCAGGAAGTCCTCGCTGCGTTTCAGGTCGCGATGCAGTGCCTGCGCCTGGTCGATCTGTCGCAGCAGTGCGCTGCGCTGTTCAAGCACCTGCGTGGTGGCCCGGCCAAGATGGACCAGCAATTCCCGTTGCGACGGAGACAGCACACCTGGCAGCGTGTCGAGCAGGCACAGTGTGCCGATGCGCGCGCCATGGGCGGTGGTCAGAGCTATTCCGGCGTAGTGGCGTACCCGGTGCCCTGCGGTGACCAGCGGACTGTTGGCGAACCGTGGGTCCTGCCTCGCGTCTGGAATCTCCAGCAGCTCGTCCTGCTCGATGGCATGCGAACAGAACGAAATCGAGCGGGGCGTTTCGATGATGTCTCCCAGCCCGATGCTGGACTTGAACCATTGCCGTTGCGCGGCAACGATGGAAATCAGCCCGATCGGCATGCCCGTGGCAGCGAGGGCGGCGGCAACGATGGCATCGAACACGGGCTCTGGCGGCGTATCGAGAACACCCAGTCGGTCGATCTCGAGGAGTCTGGAAGCTTCATCCATGGCAGGCACTGCGTCTCCGGCAGGGAAGGGCAGGTCACAGCGGTCACGCTAGGGCGCGGCACGTTATGCCGTTGCGCGAAACAGTGAGGCTGGTGTCAATGATCCTTCAGTGATGGGTTTCATGCAGGTCTCTTTCGCGTTGCCGCGCGGGGCGCGCGTACCGAAACGTGACGGTGATCGCGCACATGCCAGCGCCAGGGAAAATCCACGGCACGGGTGATGCCGATGCGCGGCCCCACCACCGGGTCGTCCGGCGGCGGCATGCCATCGTCCAGTATCGTGATGCCGTGGCTGGCGGTTACCAGATCGGCGCCGTCGAAGCGCCGGTCCAGGCCAAACGCCTGCGACAGCTTGCCGGGGCCGCTGGCCAGGTCGTGGTCGCGACGGGCGGCAGGGCGCAGCGGGTACATCAGGTCCTGCCCGGCAACCGGCGCGGCGGCGCGCAGCAGTACCGCAACACCCTCGCCGACGTCACCGCAGACGACATTGCTGCCCCAGTGCATGCCATAGGTGAAGTAGACATAGAGATGGCCCGCTTCGCCGAACATGCTGGCGTTGCGCGCGGTCATGCCGCGCCAAGAGTGTGCCGCCGGATCTGCGCTGCCGGCATACGCCTCGACCTCGACAATGCGCGCCACGCGACCATCGTTGCGGACCAGCAGTTTGTTCAACAGCTCGGGTGCGACCACCGTTGAAGGTCGCTGATAGAAGGCGCGCGGGAGCCGGGCCCCGTCAACGGGCAGCGCGGCGAACGTGGCATCTGGATCGGTCTGGTTCGGCATGCCGGAATCATCGCCTGTCCGCGGTGAAGCTGTCGCCAGTGTGGTGTCAGTCCGCCGTGGCTGGACGATCGAGCGCGGCCCGGCGCGCGGCAAACACCTCCGGCGTCTGCGGTTTGATGAACAATGCCACCAGTTCCGGGAACTCCTGTTTCACCGCAGACTCGATCCGGGTGATGCAGGCCTCGATCTGCGGCGTGGTGCGGTCGTCCTCGAATTCCGCACTGAGCATCGCCACCACCTGTTCCGGGCCCATCTGCAGGGTGGTCACGCCGTTGGCGCGGCGCAGATCCGGGTCGGTCACGGCCACGGCCATGATCCGTTGCGCCACCGCCGGGTGGGCCGGCTCACCGATCAGCAGGCCCTTGGTCTCGCGAGCGAGCAGGAACGCGGTCAGCGCCAGCACACCGGCAATGCACAGCGAGGCGACCCCATCCAGCACCGGCATCTCCAGCAGCTGCGCAGCCAGCAATCCGACCAGGGCGAAGCCGAGGCCGAGCAGGGCGGCACTGTCTTCCAGCAGCACGGTGAAGGTGGACGGATCCTTGCTGCGGCGGAACGCCTCGAAGTATCCCAGCGAGCCCTTGCTGCGGCGGAATTCGCGCAGCGCAACCCACCATGAGGCACCTTCGAACAGGATGGAGATGCCCAACACGCTGTAGCTGATGGCGTGATTGGTGGCCGGCTCCGGCTGGCGGATGTGCTGGATGCCCTCGTAGGCCGAAACGCCGGCGCCGGCGGCAAATACCAGCAGGGCGACGATGAAGCTCCAGAAGTACAGTTCGCGGCCGTAGCCGAACGGGTGCAGGGTGTCGGGGGCCTTTTCGGCACGGCGCAGACCGTACAGCAGCAACACTTCGTTGAGGGTATCGACCAGCGAGTGCACGCCCTCGCTGAGCATGGCCGAGCTGCCGGACAGGCCGGCGGCGATGAACTTGGCAATGGCGATGGCGAGGTTGCCCGCCAGTGCAGCGTAGATGACCAGGCGTGAGCCGGTGGGACGGGACATGGCAGCGCGGCGGTGGAAGCGATGGCCGATGATCGCGCTGCCGCTGTCCCGGTGGTGTGCAGGACCGCCGCTGCGGGTCAGGAACGCTGTCGGGCACGCAGCATCAGCGCAAGCACCACGACACCTGCAGCGATGCTGGTATGCCCGGACAGGCTGGCCAGGCCGAAGCCAACGCCCTGCGCGAGGACTGCCGTGGCCAGTGCCAGCAGCAGCAATGCCCAGCCGGCAATGCGCCACTGACGGTTGCGACGCCGCGCGAACGTATGGCCACACAGATCGCGCTGGTGGCGCTCCATCGCCAGGGCCAGGCAGACGAACCCTGCCAGCGAAAGCACGAACAACAGTGCATGCACCATCACCCAACCTCCGCAGCCGAACGCACGGATGTGCTTTGCGGGGCGGCCGATGCGCGCGGACGTCGGGCCTTTGGCGTGAAGCGCCAGGCGCGCCATCCGATGTACGCATGCAGCACCGCCAACGCCAGCAGGGTCAGGTCGGCACCGGCCCACGCCCAGTCGCCAGCGTCCGCGGTCCGCCATAACGGATGCGGGGTGGTGAACGCCGTGAGGACCGGAAGCAAGGCAAGCAGGATGGCCGCCAGCGCGAACTGCTCGACCCACGCGCGTTTGGGTGGGCGCACGAGGGCATGGACGAACATTGCCGCCCACGCCAGGAAGAACACATGGACTTCCCACGCCGCGCGACCGGCCACCGCGACCGGCAGCAACCGGTTGGCCCAGAAGAACGCCGCCATCGCCACTGACAGCCCTGCCACCGTGCCGATGTTCAGGCATTCGACCAGCCTGAAGCCGAAGTAGGGGCGCTGCGGATCGGGCAGCTGGCTGCGTCGCTTGACTGTCCACAGCACCAGACCGCTACCGACCATCGCCGTGCCGGCCAGGCTGACCAGGAAGTACAGCCAACGGGTAGCCGCATCGGCAAAGCGGCCCAGATGCAGGCCGTACAGGACGCCCTGGGTCTGTGCAGCGGCGCCCGAGGACTCCTTTGCCAGAAGCAGCTCGCCACCGGTGCCATCGAACAGCAGGTAGTTCGGGGTGGTGGATACGCGGGTGGATTGTGCGCGCACCACCGCCACCCGTGCCTGTGCATCCCCGGGGTTCTGGATCTGCATGCCGCCCACGGCGCCAGTGCCCCAGCGATGTTCCGCCTGGCGCACCATCGCGCCGATATCCGCCAATGGCGCAGCGCTTCCGGCGACGCGATGTGGTGGCAGGAACAGCCGCATTTCGCTGACCACTTCGGCCTGCTGCC
>NZ_QAIJ01000083.1:34133-54141 GCF_003060985.1 Stenotrophomonas sp. HMWF023 | reverse complement strand
AGTGTCGACAGTCCCCATGGCATGTACAGCACCGCCAGCATCACCAGCCCGCTCCAGGTGATCATGAAGTGGAACGGCAGGCCCAGCACCGAAGCGGCCGCATGGCCGTCCAGCCACGAGCGCTGGCCCTTGCCCCAGCGGAAGGTGAAGAAGTCGGCGAAGATCTTCTTGTGGGTGATGACACCACTGACGATGGCCACCAGCATGAACATCGCGCACACGCCGACGATCCAGCGACCCCACATCGCTGGCATGTAATGCAGGTTGAAATGGAAGGCGTAGAAGAAGTCACCGCCGCTGGTATCGCGCGCCTGCAGCGGTGTGCCGGTGGCGGCGTCGAACAGACCCGAATCGAATCCGTGGCGACCGCGTCCACCCGGGCTGGCCCACATCGCCGACGCCCACGGCGTACGTTCGCTGGGCAGGGTGATGTTGATCTGGGTGACTGCAGGTGCGTTGGCCAGCACGTGCGTTGTCAGCCGCGTGGCAGTGTCTGCCGCAGCGGGCAGGGCCTGCGGCGTGTTGATTTCCGGACGCGTGTAGCGGGAAATCTCATCACGGAAGTAGCTGGCGGTACCGGTGAGAAACATCGCGTACAGAATCCAGCCTGCCAGCAGGCCCACCCAGATGTGCAGGTCGGACATGGTCTGGCGGATGCCGCGCGGCATCGCCGCACGGGCGGCCGATGTGCTCATGAGGCTGCTCCGGCAGAGACCCGGTAGACCGCCGGCAGCAACAGCATGGCGGCGATCCCCAACCCCAGCCAGGCCCGTGCCGCCGAACGCACCGCGAATACCCAGATCACCGCGCCGGCATACAGCAAAAAGCTGGACAGCATGCCGGTGAACACGGCCTGTCGCGGATCAATCGGCAATGCGAGGGCCGCGATGCTGCACAGCGCAGCCAGGGCGTAGCCGCCGAACAGTGCAGCAGCGATACGTGACATCAGCGGCAGCCATGCGGCTACCGGAACAATCCAGCGAGCATTCACGGAAACGAACTCCAGCGCGCCAGGCCCGAGGACCTGGCGCGGGTTGGCAGGCAATCAGAAATCAACGGTGGCCGACAGCAGCGCAGTGCGCGGCGAGCCCAGTCCAGAACCGAGGCTGCCGGCCCAGTACGCCTTGTTGGTCAGGTTCTGCACGCTTGCCCGCAGCACCAGCGGATGGCCCGCCACCTGCGTGGCGTAGCGCGCGCCCAGATCGAACACCGTGCGGCCTGGTACCCATTGGCTGTTGTCGGCGTTGAGGTAGCCCTTGGACATGCTGATGGCGTTGCCGGTGAGGGTCAGGCCGGGCAGGGCGGGAACGTCCCATTCCGCGCCGAGCTTGCCCTGCCATTGCGGCGTGGCCGTGGCCAGTCGTCCCTCGTTGAGACCACCCTGGGTGCGGGTCAGCTTCGGCTGCAGCCAGCCGATACCGCCGAGCAGGCGCAGCTGGTCACTGACCTGCCCGAACACGGTCCATTCCACGCCGCGGTTGCGCTGCTGGCCGCCGAACGAGAACACATTGCTGGCCGGGTCGGTATAGGAGCCGGGCTTCTCGATCTCATACACGCTGAGAGCGCTGGCCAACTGGCCGAAATCCATCTTCGCACCGATCTCGCGCTGCCGCGTCTTGTAGGGCGGGAACACTTCGCCGGCATTGGCGGCAGTGACCGGTGCCGTGGTGCCCTGGCTCAGGCCTTCGATGTAATTCGCATACAACGACAGGCGTTCGCTGGCCTTGAACAGCAGCGCGCCTGCGGGCGTGTTGGCGCTGGCATCGTAACGCGCGGTGCGCTTGCCGGTTGCGCCATCCAGAGTGTCGCTCAGCACGGTCTGGCGGCGGATGCCCACGGTCAGCTGCAGCCGGTCGCCGGCGAAAGACAGCGTGTCGGCGATGCCGACGCTGGTGGTGCGCACTTCGCCGGTTTTCGGCAGCGAGGCGTCACTGAAGCTGCGATCCACCGCAGGGCCCCACTGCGGGTCGTGGATGTTGGTCAGCCAGTCCCGCGGCAGCAGGTTGCGCTGGAAACCGAACTTGTAGTCGTGGTGATACCACGCGGCACTGAGCGCCAGCGCGTGGTCGACCGGACCGGTGCGGAAGCGTGCGGACAGGCCGGCCTCGGCGGTGTCCTTGTTGTAGATGAAGCGCTGATGGGCAAAGTTGTTGCGGAAGTCGCCTGCACTGTTGACGATCAGGGTGGTGCCACTGGCGATCGAATCGAAATCGGTGTGGCCATGGCCGTAGGCTGCGTGGGCGGACAGCTGCTCGTTGATGTCGAACTCCCAGCGCAGTGCCGCTGCCTGGTCCTTGACGTTGCTGAAGGTCCAGTCGGGCGCGAACAGGGTGTCTGCCTTCGGCGGGCGCGGCACTGCCAGCCCGGCCGCCAGAGATACGCCACGATTCAGGCCATCAACATGGTCACGGCTGGCAAACAGATCCATCGATACCCGCGAGCGCTCGCCACGCCAGTCCAGCCCCAGCGATGCCAGCTGCGATCTGTGCTGCTGGTTGCGCGTCGCGGTGTCGCCATCGCGGTGCACGGCGTTGAGGCGCACGCCGAACTGCTTGCCGGCACCGAAGCGGCGGCCGATATCAAGATGACCGCCGAACTGGGCATCGCTGCCGTAGCTGGCGGTGAAGCGGGTCAATGGCGTGTCGTCGGCCCGTTTGGGCACCAGGTTCACCGCGCCGCCCACCGAGCCACCGGGCGGCATGCCGTTGAGCAGCGCCGACGGTCCTTTCAGCACTTCGACGCGCTCGGCCAGCTCCGGTGTTACCCGATAGTAGGGAATCAGTCCGTACAGGCCGCCAAATCCGATGTCCGACGAGGCCACGCCGAAGCCGCGGATGTTGAAGTAGTCGGTGATGCCGCCGCTCGAGCCGCTGCTGTAGACACTGGGATCGGTCAGCGCGATCACCCGCACCAGGTCCGGTGCCTGGATGTTGTCGATGAACTCGGCCGTGTAGCTGGTGGTGTTGAACGGCGTATCCATGAAATCGCGGGCGCCGAGCAGGCCGACGCGGCTGCCACGTGCGAGCTGGCCCCCGGCATACGGGGACGTCGGCGCGAGCTTGTCGGCACGGACATTCACCGACGGCAACTGCGTGGCGCCTTGGTCGGGCTCGGCCGCCTGTGCCAGCGACGCTGCCAGCAGCGTTGGCAGCAGTGCCAGCCGTGCGGTGCCAGCCAGCAAGCGCAGGCGTGGAAGAGTGGGGATGGATGTCAGGCAGATCATGGGGGTACTCGTCGTGGGAAGCGGTGCGTTCGGCCAGCGCGGCGCCGTCGATGACCTGGGGGCAGGACGACGCGGGCTGCAGGGATGGCTGGCAGAGGGCACGCAACACCCTGCGACGGGCAGGGGACATCGGCGATCTGTGGCTCGGTGGAACGATCTCCGTGCTTCGGGGCGCGGAGGATGGAGCGGGTGGATGAGGGGCGGATCAGATGTCGTCGGCGAGGTCGTCGACATCCTGCAGGCCACCGCCACGCGCGAGTACGCGCTCGTAGTTGCGGCGGCGACGCTGGTCGGTCTCGCTGGTGGTCTCGCCGCGTTTCCAGTAGCCGGCGACTGCAACGTCCGCTCGATCCAGGCCGATGTCATGCAGGAAATGGCGGCGCAGCTCACGCATTTCTTCGCGTTCACCGGCCGCCCACACCACGCTTGCCGCGCTGGTGCTGCGGGCGCGCGCGGTGCGCAGCAGCGGCGTCGGTGCAGCTGTGGAGGGTGCCTCGATACGGTGCAGGACCACGCCGGCCACCGTAGGCAGTTCGGCCACCGGCAGCGGGTCATCCAATGCAATCCAGGCCTCGGCGCGCAGGCCTTCAGGCCATTGCTGCAGCAGCGCGTACAGCGCGGGAATGGCGCTCTGGTCGGCGAACAGCAGCGCACTGGCGCCCTGCCTGTGTGGCACCTGCAGATGCGGGCGCGGGCCGGTCAGCGTGAATGTATCGCCTGGCTGCAACGCAGCGACCCATGCCAGCATCGGCCCCGGAGATGCGTGCAGCACCACATCGAACACGAAGCGACATGCGACAGGGTCGACGCTGCGCACGGTATAGATGCGCGAGACATCGCCGAACGCGGCACCCAGCGCGATCCGCACCGCGGTGTTCGCGCGAAGCCAGGGTGCCAGATCGGCCTGCGCAGGCAGCTGCGCGGTGACCCGCAGCAGACTGCCGGCCGGTCGCGCTACATCGACGACGCCGACCCGCAACGACTGCAGGCCGCGATCGTGGTCCGCGCCGCGGAGAGGGCCGCGCGGATCTTCGGCAATGGAGGTGTCGGACATCGGATATGGCCTGGAACTGCGCGAATGCGAATTAGTTACATAATAGTAAACTAATTTCACGCAGCCGCAACAATGCGGTTGCCGGCGCATTGACCAATCCGCCGGCGCTGACCACCATGGCGTGTAATCCATCCAGATGCCGCGCACCGGAGTTCCATGGCTGCACCGAAGAAAAGCTCGACGCGCGGACGACCGCCCAGCATCACCCGTGAGCGGATTGCCGACGCCGGCATCGAGATGACACTGCCGAAGCTCAGCTTCGTCGGCGTGGCCGCGTTGCTGGGCGTCAGCCATATCGCGCTGTACAAGCATGTGGCCAACCTGGCGGCGCTGCGCGAGCAGGTGGCCGAGGCGATCTTCGAGCGCTGGCAGGCGCCGCCGTTGGCCACGGGCAAGGGCGCGACGATCGAGGGCGACCTGTTCACCTTCCATCGGTCGCTGCGCATGCTGGTTGAACAGAACCCGGGCCTGGCACCGTTCCTGGTCAGCCATGGTGCAAAGACACCGGAGATGGTCGAGCGCATCCGCCAGCACCACGCCGCGTTTGCGCGTGCCCACGACCTGCCGCTGGAACAGGCCGCCTGGCTGCTGTCCACCGTGGCGTACCACTGCGTGGCGTTGGCCGACACGGTGTATGCACGGCACGAGACGGTGGACACCTCACGCCGCGCTTACGACCCGGAAAAGGCCGAGGCCGAGTTCGATCGAGGCATGCGGGCGTTGATCAGTGGGGCGGTAGCGATATGCCGGAGCCAGGACGCCGGATAGGTTCCGCGCGTCGATTGCATGCGCAGGCCCGGGCAGCGCCGCCCTCTGGCGACGCCACCCGGCATGGGTGCCCGCTAGTTCGGGGACACCAGGATCGCAGCGTCGAGCACCGGGAACGATTGCGGTGCCTGGCCCGACGAGGCGACCAGGCGGATCTCCAGCGTCGTCGAGCCGCCGCCGGCAGCATCCGCGCGCAGCGCCCCCAGCGTCTGCGGCAATGGCACGGCGAACGTCGTTGGATGATCGTGACCCATGGCCGCCATGCTCGGCCCGAAGAACGAGACCGTGCCAGCGTAGTACGGACTGTCCGCGCTCACCGAGGTGACATCTGCCGGTGCATTGATCAATACGTCGAACTCGCGCGTGTTGTGCAGCCCATGGGGACGCTCGAGGGTAACCTCCGCAATCAGCACGCGCGGGCCGGTAGCCGCCAGATGCGCACGAACCGCTTCGTTGGGCACAGCTACACTCACGGCGTCATCAGTCCGCTTGCCGCGCACCAGTCGCGCGGCCTTGGCGGTGGTGGGAGCCGTTGCGGCCTGCTCTGCCGCACGCACGCCGCGGCCATAGACGTAGTCGTAGTCGAACGCGGTGGTGGAGAAGAACTCCCGCGCCGGGCGTGTGCCGACGTAACGTCCCTGCGCATTGACGAAGAAGCGGAATGGCTCCTCCATGAACTGCCTGTTCTCGGCAGGGTCGGTCGGCATGATCGGGCGGCCGAAGGCCTGTTGCCTGCGGGTCCACACATCCCACAGACGGTCCATGTTGGCGTGGTGCAGGTAGAAGATCGGATCCAGTGGCGACAGGAAGTTGGTCATGTTGCCGTAGGGGCCGGGATCGACGGCGCCTACACCGCCAATGCAGTTGTGCACCTTGTTGTGCGGGAAGCCTTCGAGTACCGAAAACTTGGTGGCCCCGTCGGGCTGCAGCACGTGCGAGGTGGTGCGAGAGCTGGTGAAGCTGCGGCTGATATCGGGGTTGTTGAACTCCACCGGCGACAGGCCGGCACGGATGGTGTCGGCGGACACGGCGGAGGCCGTCTTCGCATCGAAGCCCGGGTGCTCGCGCCAGAGATAGCGTGCGCCACAGGTAACCGCATACGCCGCATTGCCGGAAATGCCGGTCTGTTCCTTGGGGTTGTAGCCGGTAACGTCGTTCCAGACGTCTTCGGCGCTGTTGTAGCCACGCAGCGACAGCTGCTGTCGCTGTCCACTGTCCAGGGTATTCCAGTGGCGCTGCAACGCAGGCTTCATGAACTGAGTGAACACCGACAGGTTGCGCGTGTAGTGCGCATAGGCCTTGTCGGTCGGGGTCAACAGGCCGTCGAACATCGCAGTGGGTATCTGCGGAAGTTCAGTCCAGTCCCAGTACGGCATGGCGAACTGGCGATCGCCGCTGAGCTCGCGGATGGTCTGTTCGAAGTAGCCTACGTAGCCGCGATGCCAGACATAGAACCACCAGTTGCCGTGCGGGCAATCCATCAGGTGCACGAACGCATTGCGGAACCAGTTGCGCGGGTCGTCAGCCGGCAGCGCCAGCATTGCCTGGATGCCGCGCGCATAACTGGCCAGCATGCGCTGGCCTTCCGGGCTGGTCACGTTGTAGCGGTGGAATTTCGCCACCGCGGTACCGTCGGTCGCGCTCGGGCCGCTGGCCGGGGCACTGGGCGCGAACAGCGACGCCAATGAGGCGGTGGCGGTGGTTGCTAGGAAATCACGGCGTGTGTAGCGCATAGCGTCCTCCCTGGTGATTGGTTCAACCGCGTCGGGTTACGAATCACTGCAAGGGCCCGTGACTGCTGCCACGGGCCGGACGGGAACATCCAGCCCCGCCGCCCGGATCGACGGGCGCGAAGGCGCCGCCGGACCAGGCGGCAGCAGTATAGGCACGGCATTGCGCCCGGATCTGGGCAGTACGCCACAGTCATGGCCGGCCTTGGCCGGCCGGTTCGACTATTCCGGGCCGGTCTTCACCCGCGCCACACGCTTTCGATACTCATACACGTTGTCACCGCGGATCCGCTTTTCCTGCGTCCCGCTGATGCTGTCCACGCGACGATCCGAGCCGGTCACCGGCTTGGCATCGATCTCGGTTTCGTGTTCGAACGAATGCGATTTGTCGGTGTTCCGGTAGAACCGGTACAGCGCCCAGTACAGCGCGGTCGCGCCGGCCGGGCCTGCAGCCAACAACCAAAGACCACTGTCATCACTCATGTGCTGGCCACCAGGAAGGCAATTGCGAGGGCTTCGATGATCGTGCCGGCGGTCAGCGCCGCCAGCAGCATCTTCCACTGCTGCACGGGCACGCTGCCCATGGTTTCACCGGTCCGGCCGTTCACCGCGATGTAGTGCAGCATGCCGCCGTTCTTGCCGGGCTGGTGGTACGAATACAGCCATACCGGCAGGTACATGGCCACCCAGCGGGTGCCGTGCACCTCCAGCTGCTCCTGCTCCCAGCGCACGCCTCGGTCGTAACGGCGCACCGTGTCTTCCACCTGCGCGCGGGCGATCGACAGCAGCTGGTCTTCCAGTCGAGGCCGCAGCTTTTCGACATCCAGGTTGCGCTTTTCCGAAGTGAAGCCCGCCAGGTAGGAGGCGTTCCACTTCACTGCGTTCTTGGTGTCGAACGGCAGAATCGTATTGATGATGTTGTTGGTGTTGGCGCGCGTGTCGAGGTTGCCGCGCTCGGCCGACGATTCCAGTGGCAGGTCGTCCACGGTGAAATCGACCTGGCGTTCTACCTGGTAGATATCCGCGTCGTAGTAGGTCTGCTTGTTCTTTTCGCTGCCACGGGTGTATTCGCGCGTCTTGATCTCGCCCTTGCCGGCCACGGCCGCACTGACATTGCCGTCGACGATCATGTAGGGCAGATACACACCCACCACGTTTTCCGGGGTGAACTGCTCCTTGAACGCCTTGAGCGCGAACATCCGGCGCTTGTCGACGAACTGGCGGATGCGCGCGACCGCATCCTCCTTCTTGATGTGGAACGGCAGCACGGCGTCAGGCACGGCGCCGTTGGCGATCTGTTCGTTCACGCCGAACACGTGTCGGCACCAGTGGCAGCGCGCCGTCATCGTGCTTTCGGTGTTGACCGTGACTTCCGCGCCGCAACCGGTGCACTTGAAGGTCATCAGTGCCGAGGTGTCGGCATCGATATCGCGTGCGCCCGATGCGATGACGGTGCCACGCAGCTGGTCGATGGCTTCACCCAGCCCGAATTCCTCCTCCACCCGTGCGCCATGCCATTCGTGACGGCAGTACAGGCAGACCAGGATATCGGTGCCCAGCTTGGGCCGGATATCGGTAGCGCCGCACTTCGGGCAGCGGTTGAGGCCGTCTTTCAGTTCGGCCGCAGACGTATCGATGGCGACCGGGTCGGGCGCCTCGATCTCGTTACGGATGGCCTCAGGCAGCTTCGACGTATCGAGCGGGAAGCTGCCGGGCAGGGGAGGGACGTCCTGCGGCGAACCTGGCCCGTCCAGCGCCGCCGCCGGCAGGGGCGGCGGTGCTGAAGCGGATTGGGGCAGCGGCGGAGGCGTGTTTCTGGGATCGGACATGGTGGTTGCGCGTCCTGCGTCTTCTTACAGCCCCAGCGCCTTGGCCTTCAGCGCGTCGTAGTCGGTCTGGGTGATCAGGCCCAGATCCAGCATTTCCTTGGCCTTCTTCAGCTTGGCCACCGGGTCGTCGGCGGCCGGAGCGGCCGGGGTTGCCGGCTGCTGCAGGTTACCCGCGCCGAACATGCCCGACGCCATGCCCACGCCGACAAGGCCGGCGGCACCGCCGTTCTCGCCTGCGGACTGGATGCCCTGGGCAACGCTGGCCTGCAGGTTGGAATTGCCGCGCGAGCCGGACAAGGCGTCGGCGCGCTGCACGGTCTTCAACAGTTCACGGGTGTTGGCGTCGTACTCGATCGAGACGATGGCGGTCTTGACGATGGCCAGGCCACGGTCGGACTTCCACTGATAGCCCTGTTCGACGGCCGCCGACAGGCTCTGCGCAAAGCCCAGCGAATCCTGCTGCAGCTTGGTGATGCGGTTGCCCTTGCTTGGGTCGTTGGTGTACAGGCTGAATGCCGGCGCCAGCGAACCCACCACTTCATTGAACAGCTGGCTGGCAGCAGCGTTGTCCAGGTCGGTGAAGTCGAACACCTGGCCCGGCTGCAGGTAGCTGGCCGGAACGAAGTTCTTCACGAACAGGATCGGGTCGACGATCTTCAGCGTGTACGAGCCACGCGTGACCGCGCCAACCTGGGTGTTGAGGAAGCCGTCGTCCCAGTAGATTTCCGACTGGGTGCCGAAGCGGTTGTCCGGCAGTTCCTTCAGCGAAACGAAGAAGGCGGCCTGCTGCGAGCCCGGCTGGCCGCCGAACTTGAAGCGCTCCCAGCTCTGCTTGATGAAGGTGCTGACCAGGCCGTCGCCGGCGAAGATCGACTGCGAGTTCAGATCGTCCGAGCGCCACTCGTAGCCACCCGGTTCGGCGACGAAGGCGGTGATCGCGCCATCCTGGAACAGCAGCAGGCCATAGCCTTCCGGCACGACGATCTTCGAGCCGTTGCTGATGATGTTGGAGGAGCCGCTGGTGTTCGAGCCGCGCCCGGCATTGGTGCCCTGCGGCACCGCTGCAAACAGGGCTGCCGTGGACGGCAGGCCGGTCGGCACGGTGTAGAAGTCTTTCCATTGGTCAGCCAGCACGCCGCCGACTGCACCCTTCACCGCTTGTACCAGACCCATGACCCACTCCCTGTAGTTGCCGGACAGGCACCACGCCTGTCGTGCTCGGCTGACTATAGAGGAGGCAGGCTACGCCCGGCTAGCGGCCGGGCGAGCCCCCATTCATCTCGTTGTGGGCCCTTGGCCCGCCGGACGCCCCAGCCGCAGCCCGTTGCACTTACGGGCGTCTCATCGTACCGATTGCGGCACCCGGCGCAGCTTTCCGGTGTCGTACCCCATTGCCTTGATTCGGGCCACCGCCTGCTGATACTCGGCCTCGCTTACCTGCGGCGTACGCGCCATGTACCACACGTAGTCGCGCTTGCTGCGGGCCACGATGGTCTGGGTGTAGCCCTCATCCAGCCAGGCAATGAGGTACTCGGCCTGGATGGGCCAGATGAACTGCATGCCCCAGACCGCACCATTGCCATGTTTCTCCACCCGACCTACCGGGTGCATCGACTTCTGTGGCGACTGGAAGCTGCCCTTGCGGTAAGTGAAGGTGGTCTTGATGCGTCCATCGGCCTGCAGCGCATAGCTTTCCACGGCATCGAAGGCCTCGCGCTCGGGCCGCGAAGGAATATGGGCAATGACATACCAGTCGCCCATGAAACGGGGCACGTCCACCTTCGGTGGCAGCGGGATGGGGCGGGTGTCGTGGCTGCTGCAGCCTGCGCCGAACAGGGCCACGGCCAGCAGCGTGAACAGTGGGGCGATGCGCATGGTGGTGGTCTCCTTCAGCGCGGGCGGAACAGATAGTGAGCGACCAGCCATTGCTGGCCGTCGCCGTAACCGAACAGCTCGGCGCAGGCCATCCAGAACATGCGCCAGCGCTGCCACCAGATGCGTGCGGCGGCTTCGTCGCCATAGGTCTGCGCCAGGATCGGCAGCAGCTGCTCGCGGGCCGCATCCTGGTTGGCCAGCCAGTGGTTGGCGGTGCGCTGGTAGTGGGTGCCATCCAGCAGCCAGCGCTGGTCCAGCACCAGTTCGCGCTGGAAGTGCAGCAGCGTGTCCGCGGCCGGCATCAAGCCACCGGTGAAGAAGTGCCGGCCCATCCAGTTGTCGTCGCCCTCGGTCTCGAACGGATACATCAGGGTGCGATGGGCGAAGATGTGCACGAACAGCGCGCCTTCCGGCTTCAACCAACTGGCGATGCGACCCAGCAGGCGGTCGTAGTTGCGCACATGCTCGAACATCTCGACCGATACGCAGCGGTCGAATGCCGCTGCAGGCAGCTCCAGCTGGTTGACGTCGCGGGTCAGCACCTCGACGTTGCCGAGCCCGCGCGCCTGGCACTGCGCCAGGATATGGTCGCGCTGGCTATGCGAGTTGGACACGGCGGTGATGCGCGCATGCGGGTAGCGCTCGGCCATCCACAGCGTCAGCGAGCCCCAGCCGCAGCCCAGCTCAAGGATGTGCTGGCCGTCGGCCAGCCCGGCGCGCTGCCCGTAGAGTTCCAGCATCGCGTCCTCGGCCTGGTCCAGCGTCTCGCTGCCGGTACGGTAGTAGCAGCTGCTGTACTTCAGGCGATGCCCTAGGCAGCGCTGGAAGAAGGCAGCGGGAACCTCGTAGTGCTGGCGGTTGGCTGCATCCACGTGCAGGGCCAGCGGGCTGCTGGCCAGTTCGGCGATGCGGCGGCTGAAGCGCTGCGACTGCTCCTCCATGCTGCCCGCCGCCTCTTCGGCCAGGCGCTGTGCGCACAGGCGACGGATGCCCGCGCGCAGTGCCGCATCGGGCAGCCAGCCACGCTCAGCCCAGCCGGTGAGTCCGCCCTCGGTATCGGCAACCGGAGCAAGGGACGGGGTGCTGTTCATCGGAATCACTCCTTGGGGCTGCGCGGAAACCAGGGGAAGAACATCGAGGTGCTGCGCTGGTAGTCGCGATAGTCATCACCTCGGCTGCGCAGCGCCTGCCTCTCGGTGAAGGGAACGCCGCTGAGGTAGCGCAGGAACACGTACATCAGCACCGGCCCGGACCAGGCCAGCCACCACAGGGGTGACCCGGCTGCCAACAGCACATAGGTGAGCCAGTGCAGCCACTCGAAGAAGTAATTGGGATGGCGCGTATACCGCCACAGCCCTTCGCGGCAGGTACGGCCCTTGTTGGCCGGGTCAGCGCGGAAGCGGGCCAGCTGGCGGTCGGCGAGTGCCTCGCCACCCACGCTGAGCAGCCACACCACAACGGCCGCTGCGATCCAGCCAGGCATGTCGCTGCGCGGGTTGTTGGCCACGGCCACGAATGGCAGTGCAAACAGCACCACCAGCGCGGCCTGTGCCATGAAGAAGCCGAAGATCTTTCCCTGGTGGCCGTGCCAGTGCTCACGCAGATAACGGTAGCGACCGTCCTCTGCTTCGCTGCGCACACGCCGCCACAGATGCAGGGCAAGCCGGCTTCCCCACAGCCCACCCAGCAGCGCCAGCGCGATGCGGGGCTGCAGCGCGCCATCGCCCAGCCATGCAAGCAGCAGCGCGCCTGCCGCCACACCCTTTGCCCACAGCACATCGACGATGCCGATGTTCTGGTGCCTGCGCTGCCACGCCCAGCCCCAGGCCATGATCAGCACGGCGTACAGCAGTACCCACCACAAGCTGCTCATCAGGTTGCTCCAATCAATGGGGTGTCGTGGTTGCCGGGCGTTCGGCGGCGGGCCACCGCGCACAGCAGCGAGAGCGCCACGCACCAGCCCAGCGCCAGTGTCGCCACGCCCTGCCAGGCCGGGGCAGTGAAGTTCACCGCCTGGAACCCGCGCGCCGCAGACAGATACGCCAGCGGCGCCAGCAGGCCGAGGGCCACCGGCAGCAACCAGTGCCGCTGCAGGAACGCCATCGATGCAGTCAGCGTCATCGCAAAGGCAGCCCACAGGGCGAGAATCCACGGTGGCGGCATCCATCCCAGCGGTGCGGCGGCGTAGTGCACGCCACCACTGGCGGCAGCGCAGCCATCCACCAGCCAGGCACAGGCCAGCGCGAGTAGAAGCAGACGCAGGTCCAGGCGGGGCTGCGTTGAGGTGAGCAGCTGACTGCCGATGTACACAGTGGCTGACAGCACCGCCGGCCATTGCCAGCCTCGGCCTGCGCCGGCAACGGCGCACAGCCATACCAGCTGGTTGCCGATCACATTGACCCAGGTGCGGCGCATGTCAGCCGGTCCGTTCGCCATGGGTATCCGCTTCCGGGCGGTAACCAGGCCGCGCCAGCAGCAGATGCGACACGCCGATGGAGCGCTCCAGGAAGCCACCTTCGCAGTAGGCCAGGTAGAACTCCCACAGCCTGCAGAAGCGCTCATCGAAGCCCTGCGCGTGTACCGCCGGCAACTGCGCGAGGAAGCGCTGCCGCCAGGCGCGCAGGGTCAATGCATAGGAATGGCCGAAGTCCTGCTGTGCGATCAACTGCAGGTCACTGGCCCGGGTCTTGGCGGTCAGGATGGCGTTGATCGAGGGAATGAAGCTGCCCGGAAACACGAAGCGCTTGATGTAGTCCACGCTGCGCCGCGCCTGTTCGTAGCGGTGGTCCTCGATGGTGATGGCCTGCAGCAGCGCCACCCCATCAGGCTTCAACAGCCGCTGCAGGGTGGCCATGTACGTGTCCAGATACTCGGCACCGATGGCCTCGATCATCTCAATGGAAACCAGTTTGTCGAACTGTCCCTGCAGATCGCGATAGTCCTGCATCAGTAACGTCACCCGATCCTGCAGGCCCGCATCGGCCACCCGCTGTGCGGCCAAGGCATGCTGTTCGGCGGAGATGGTGGTGGTGGTGACATGGCAGCCGTAGTGCTGCGCGGCGTGCACGGCGAAGCCACCCCAGCCGGTGCCTATCTCGACCACGCGATCGCCCGGCTGCAGTCGCAGCTGCTGGCAGATGCGGTCCAGCTTGTGTCGCGATGCGCTCTCCAGCGAGTCAGCGGCATCGGCGAACAGCGCCGAGGAGTACATCAGGTCCGGCGACAGGAACAGGGCGAAGAAATCATTGCCCAGGTCATAGTGGGCGGCGATGTTGCGACGGCTGCCTTCGCGGCTGTTGCGCCGCAGCCGGTTCCAGCCGCGCAGCAACCAGCCACCGATGCGCGCCGGGCCGCGCTCCATGCCGTCGAGCAGGTCGCGGTTGCGTACCAGCAGCTGCACCAGCGCCACCAGATCATCGCAGCGCCAGTCACCGTTGATGTAGCTCTCGCCGGCGCCAACGCTGCCGTTCGCAGCTACCTTGCGGTAGAACGCCGGGTCATCGATGGTTACGGTGACCTGCAGGTCGCTGCCTGCGTTGCCCAGCTGCACCTCGCCAAACGCATCGCGCACGCACAGACGCCCGTTGTGCAGCGGCGCAAGCTGGGCCAGCAGGCGTCGGCGCAGGAACGCGTCAAGGGTGCCGGGCAGGGGCAGGGCGGCCGAGGGAGTCATTTCGTTCATCGCGGTTTCTCGGCTAGGGAAGGATGGTCGTGCACGGGGTTGCGCTTGAGCCATAGCCGCAGTGCCTGCCAGTGGATGGCGGCGACCACCTGCGCGCTCATCAGCGGATAGCAGGCCAGTACCCGCGCAAGCCCACGGCCATCGACAGGCCGCCGCTGCATGCTCTGGGTCGCATCGAACTGACGCTGGCCGTTGCGCCAGACCTGCATGTGCACGCGCAGATCGTCCGCGGGCGCGGTGAAGCGCCAGTCATACGCGCAATCCATCGGCATGAAGGGTGAAACGTGGAACGCCTTGTCGAACTGCCAGCGCAGGGCGCGGCCCTGCCGTTCCGCAGTTTCGACCGGAAGTACGTAGGCGTGTCGCTCCTTCCAGGGCGTATTGGTGATCTCGGCAACGATGCAGTCCAGGGTTTCCCCGTCAGCCTGGTAGCAGTAGTAGAAGCTGACCGGGTTGAACACGTGGCCACCGAAGCGCAGGTGGGTCAGCAGCCGCACCGGGCCGTCGGGGCGTCGCCCGAGCACCGTCGCTGCATGGTCACGCACTGCGTCTGCCAGGGAGGTTGCGGGATCACCGAAATAGTCGCTGCGGCGGAACTCGGCCACATTGCGGCGACCGACCGACCACAGCCAGCGCCCGACAAAGACCTGGTCCAGCTCGTCCAGATCCAGCAGCAGCTGCGCGATCGGGTAGCGGAACGCGTGTGCATGCGGGTGGTAGCGACGATGCTCGACGTGGCCGAAGTAGATGGCGCTGGCGCTCACGCGGGCACCTCCATCCGCTGCGCGATGCCGCTGCGGGATGAGCGCGCCTGCAGTGCGTCGATCACGCGGCGGGCACTGCGGATGCCATCCTCGTGGAAACCCCAGCCCCAGTACGCACCCGCGAACCATGTGTGGCGATGTCCCTGCACCTCGGCCCAACGCTGCTGTGCTTGTACCGCAACGTGGTCATGTACCGGATGTGCGTAGTGCAGACGCCGCAGTACCTTGGCCGGATCGATGGCCTCGCTGCGGTTGAGGGTCACCACCAACGGAGTATCGCCGGGCAGACCCTGCAGCAGGTTCATGCAATAGCTGACCGTGCAGGGCGCGGACGGATCGCGCGGCACATGTGCATTCCAGGCTGCCCATGCCTTGCGGTTGGCAGGCAGCAGCGAGGCATCGGTGTGCAGCACGGCCTCGTTGGGCTGGTAGCGGATCGCACCCAGCACCGCGTGCTCAACCGGATCGGCATCCGCCAGCAGCGCCAAGGCCTGGTCGCTGTGGCAGGCCAGGATCACTTCGTCGAAGCCTTCAATGCCGTTCGCCGTGTGCACGCGCGCGCCCCATGGCATGCGCTCGACCGCGTGCACGGGGCATTCCAACCGTTCGTGCACACGCCAGCGCGCACGCAGCGCGTCGACGTAGCACGCCGAACCGCCCTTGACCACGCGCCAGGGCGCGCGCCCGGTCATCTGCAGCATCTGGTGGTTGGCCATGAACTGCACCAGGTAGCGCGCCGGGAAGTCCAGCACCTGCACCGTCGGTGACGACCACAGCGCAGAGGCCATCGGCAGCAGATGCTCCTGCACGAACGCCTCGCCATAGCGCTGGCTGTGCAGGTATTGGCCCAGCGTCGGACCGCTCTCCTCGCCGAGCAGCAGCGGTGCATCGCGATAGAAGCGCCGCAGGTCGGCCAGCATTCCCCAGAAGCGTGGTGAGAGCAGATTGCGGCGCTGACAGAAAATTCCATCCAGCGACGTGGCGTTGTATTCCACGCCGCTGCGCTCGCTGTGCATCGAGAAACTCATCGTGGTGGGTTGTGAGGCCACGCCAAGCTCATCGAACAGTGCCGACAGCAGCGGGTAATGGTGCGGATTGAAGACGATGAAGCCGGTATCGACCGCCATCCTGCGTCCGTCCACCGTCACGTCATGGGTGTGGGTATGGCCGCCCAGGTAGTCGTTGGCCTCGAACAAGGTGACGTCATGCTCGCCGTCCAGCCACCACGCGCTGGCCAGACCGGCGATGCCGGAACCGATGATCGCGATACGCATGTCAGTGCCTCGCCTTGGCCAGCACCCAGGCCGGGATCGGCTTGAGGCCCTTCACCAGGCCCAGCGCGGCCATCACCCGCAGGCCATACCAGCTGATGTCGATCTCCCACCAGTGGAAGCCCTGGCGCGCGGTACCGGGGAAGAAGTGGTGGTTGTTGTGCCAACCCTCGCCGAAGGTCAGCAGGGCAAGCCACAGGTTGTTGCGGCTGTCATCGCGGGTCTCGAAGCGGCGCCGGCCGAAGCGGTGCGCCAGCGAATTGATGGTGACCGTGGCATGGAACAGCACGACGGTGGAGATGAAGAAGCCCCACACCAGCAGCTGCGGGCCGGAGGTATGCAACGCCGGGGCCGCGCGCTCCAGTACCGCGCCGAGGCCGTACAGCGCAGCGGCCAGCATCACCGGAACCACAGTGTCGAACCGGTCCAGCCAGCGCAGCTCAGGGTACTTGGCCAGATCGGGAATGCGCTGCAGGTCGGTGGCAAAGGCGCCGCGGGTGAGGAACCATCCCATGTGGCTGCGCCAGAATCCGCGCTGGCGTGGGGAGTGCGGGTCCTGCGGTTGATCGGCGTGGCGGTGGTGATGGCGGTGGTGGGCTGCCCACCAGAGCGGCCCACGCTGCACGCTGGCGGCACCGATGACCGCGAACACGAACTGCACGCTGCGCGATGCCTCGAAGGTACGGTGCGAGAAGTAACGGTGATAGAACGCGGTGATGGCGAACATCCTGATCGCGTACAGGAACACTGCGACCGCAACCGCCGTCCAGGACACGCCTACCCAGATCACTCCGAGGCAGGCCACATGCAGCAGCGCGAAGGGCAGGGCGCGCAGCCAGTCGATGCGGTCACCCTGGCCACCGTCGGCCGTCGCTTCTCTTCCGGCATCGGTATCGAACCAGCGCTGGAAGGTGCGCAACAGGCGCGAACGTCTGCGGAGTGGAGGCGCTGCGGATGCCATGGACGGGAGCCCGAGGGAGTCGATTGCCTACCTCTACGCGTAGCGGTGCAGGTTGGATGCAGTGGATCGCATCCGTCTGTGTTTTCACTTGGTTGTCACAACGCAGCTCGATACCAGCGGCCGCTGCAGTTCATCGCGCCAGCGTTGCTCCGGTTGTTCTGCTGCGGATGCCGAGAAGCGCACGGTCACCTGCGGATAATCGCCGCGCGCATCGCGCAGATTGCTGGTGCCGCGGAACTCCAGCAGACGGCGACCGGCATCGGCGTAGACCAGCGACAGGCGTGGCGCCACCGCCCCGAACCAGGTATCAAGACTGACCTCCATCGCATGGGCGGAAAGCCCTTGCCAGCGCACGGGGCCCCGGTACTGCACCTGCACGGGATAAAAGCGCTGCCGACCGGGCACCAGAAAAGGCAGGCTGACCGGGGTTCCCCCCAGCAGCGTCTGCCAGTGGGCGCGAACGGCGGCATCGAAACCGGCGTCGATCACAGCATCCGCCGGCAGAGGCACCTGCTTCGTTCGTGAAGGCGCGGACGTGTTTTCCTTCCAGTCGACCTGGACACCGTCGCGGCCGACCAGCACGCGGGCCGCTTGACCGCTGCGGGCGTCCTGCAGCACATAGCCCCGTGCCTGGGCCCGCACGGCGGCGGGCATCTGCTTGCGGGCGAAAGGCTGCCCAGCAGGGCACAGGTATTCCACCCAGCGCTCGCTGCCATCGCCGGCTCCGCGCTGCCAATGCACCTCGCGGTAGGCGGTGGTTCCATTGGGCAGGGTGGCAACGCCTTCCGAACGCAACAGTGGCGCGGCGCCGACGGCGCAGGGCGTGAACAGCAGCAACCAGGCAAGACGCATCGGGGCGATCCATGGGAGGCTTGCGAGGCTGTACGGGCGACGGCGCCGGCCGGATGCACGCTGGCATCCATCCCGGGTGCATCCAACTGGCGCCATTGTGCGTAGAGGGAAGGACTCCTCTTCACTCAACGGCCGCCCCCGCCGATGTACCGTCCTCCCGCCAGTCCTTCCCTTTCCTTCGACACCGCGCGGATCGTGTCCAGTTCACAGCAGCCCAGCAACGAGCCGACGAACTGGAATGGCGAGATGGACGGTGTCGCCCGGCTGCGCGACCGTGACTGCTTCATGCGCATCTACGACCATTTCATGCCGCGCCTGTGCATCTACCTGCGCGGCCTTGGCGCACCTGCAGCGGTGGCCGAAGAGCTTGCCCAGGAGTGCCTGCTGCGGCTGTGGCTGCGCGCGGCCGAATTCGATCCTGCGCAGGGCGCGCTGAGCACCTGGCTGTACCGCATCGGCCGCAACCTGCACATCGACCGGGTGCGCCGTGAGCGTAGCTGGATGCAGGTGCAGGAGGCGGTGGAGGACGCCGCTGCCGGAGATGTCAGCGAACGCAGCAGCGCCGAACAGTTTGCCGACCATGCCCGTCTGCGCCAGCGTATCAACGAGTTGCCGGCCACACAGGCGCGCCTGGTGCGGATGTCCTATTTCGAGGCCAAGAGCCACAGCGAGATCGCACAGGCGCTGGGCATGCCGCTGGGTACGGTCAAATCGCACCTGCGACGAGCGTTCCTGCAGTTGCAGTCGAAGGTCGGGGGTGCATCATGAATCCGCACCATCACCTGCATGAGTCGACGTTGATGAGCTACGCCGCCGGCGCCCTGCCGACGCCCTTGAGCATCGTCGCCGGCACGCATCTGGAACAGTGCCCGCACTGCCGCCAGCGCCTGCGCGAAGCCGAGGCCATCGGCGCTGCACTGCTGGAGCAGACCCAGCCGTCGGCAGCTGAGGCGCGGCGGGCAGGGCTGCGCGACGCGATGCTTGCGCAGCTCGGCGAGGAACAGGCCGGCGTGGTGCCGAGCCCGCTGCGGTCGATGCCGCCGGAACGGCCCGAGGCCGACCCGGACCACCTGCCGCGGTCGCTGCATCCTTACTTTGGCGATTCGCTGGGCCGGCTGCACTGGCGCTGGATGGCCCCGGGCGTGCATTGCATCCGCGCCGAGCAGATGCCTTCGCTGATCATGCTGAAGATCGCGCCGGGCAAATGCCTGCCGATGCACAGCCATGGCCGCAGCGAGCTGACGCAGATCCTGCGCGGCTCGTACAATGATGCACTGGGGTTGTTCGCGCCGGGCGATGTTGCAGACCTGGACGAGGACGTCGAGCACCAGCCGGTAACGGCGCCTGGTGTACCTTGCATCTGCGTTTCCGCGCTGGACGCGCCGCTGGTGTTCAGTGGTTGGTTGGCGCGCAAAATCCAGCGCTTCGTCAAACTCTAGTCTTCTTCAAGGTCAACGCATGCACGAAACACGCCCGCTGCGGATTCTGCTGACCGGTGCAACTGGACTGGTCGGGCAGGGCGTTGCCCGTGCCTGCCTCGCTTCGCCGCAGGTTGCGCGGACCGCGGCCCTGGTCCGCAGCAAGGCCGGGCTAGACGCTCGAATCGAGCAGATCGTGCTGGCGGATTTCCAGCAGGCCCGCAACGTGAGCCCGCAGTTGGCCGGATTCGATGCCTGTTTCTACTGCGCCGGCGCGCCACCGGTCGGCACCGCCGAGGATGAGTATCGGAAGGTGACGCTCGATGCGACCCTGGCTGTTGCTGCAGCGTGGGCGGAAGCGAATCCGGACGGCCGGTTCCTGTATGTCTCTGGCGCCCACGCCAATCCACACAGCCGGATCATGCCGTTGCGCATCAAGGGTGAGACCGAGGCCGCGCTGGCGCAGCTCGCGGTGCGCACCGTCATGCTGCGTCCAGCCGGGGTACGCCCGGTGGCGGGAACCGGCACCCGTCATGCGGCATTGAAGCCGCTGTACCGCTTTGGCGGCCCCTTGATGGCGG
>NZ_QAIJ01000083.1:13542-34117 GCF_003060985.1 Stenotrophomonas sp. HMWF023 | reverse complement strand
CGATGATCGTGCTGGCGACGATGCCGGACCCGCCAGCAGTGCTGGAATGTGCGCAGATCAATCGACTGGGTGCCGCCGCTGCAGCCTGATGGGTGCGGTGCACATCTGCTGCACATCGCGCCCACTACAGTCGTCGCTCATCCTTCTGTGACGCATCGATGTGAACCTGCAGCCATCGTCCTCTCCGCTTCGCCCCTCGCGTCCAGCGCCTGATAACGGCCGTTTCGACCTGCTGGATGTCAACGCGCTGCAGGATCCCGGCAGCGGCCGCATCGTCCATCTCTACTCGCTGGTGGCGCGCTGTCTGTCCTGCGAGCTGGTGTTCAAGGCGCAGGAAGGCGATGGACTGGTCAGCACCTCTGCCGCACGCGTACTGCGTTGTCCGACCGGCTGCGGCGAGCAGGCTTTCAGGGGCAGCGTGCTGCGCCAGTGGCAGCAGGCGCCATACGCTCTGTAAGCATTGCCCGGCTAAAGCACGCTTGGATTGGCCTGCCACACGGCGAAGTTGAGCGCGCTGGCGAACGCCACCCATGCCAGGTAAGGCAGCAGCAGCCACGCCGCTGCCGGGCGCACGCGATGGAAGGCGACCACCGTGGCCACGATCAGCACCAGCAACAGCAGGATGTCCGCAAACGCCAGCGCCCCCTGCTTCCAACCGAAGAACAGCCAGCTCCACAACACATTGAGAGCCAGCTGCAGCAGGTACAGCGCCAATGCAGGCGTGGCCGCGCGCCATCCGTCCTGGCGCCAGACCAGCCACGCGGCCAGCGCCATCAGCGCGTACAGCACAGTCCACACCGGACCGAACACGCTGGCAGGCGGCGCCCATGCAGGCAACGTGAGGCCTGCGTAGAAGTCCGCCGCAGAAATAGAGGCGCGGGCGCCCAGCGCGGCGGCCAGAAAAGTAACGACGGCCCAGCCCAGAAGACCGACAACCTGCCTGCGGACATTCATGGTGTATCTCCTCCAGCACTGCCACCGGTTGTGACAGCGCGTTGTACGCAGATGCGTCGCGACTGGATGCAGGCGCCCGGTCAGTCGGCCGTACCACCGGTGCTGGACTGCGCAGGGGCTGGCAACAACGCAGGCCGACCGTCGAACCACTCCCGCGCGCCGGCCAGATGCCATTGCCGGCGCTGGCCGTCCAGTTCGATGCCAGCGCCCAGCAGGCCCCAGCGCAGGTAGAGGTCGCCGCGCTTGCGCTGGTCCAGCAGATCCAGCCGCGCACGCAGCGAAAGACGCTCGTTTTCCGCTTGCAGCCCATCCAGCACCAGATGCCCGGCCCGCCAGCGCAGTCGGGTATGCGCGTCCACCTGGCCGGAATCGAGCAGGGACAACGCCCAGCGCGGGTAATCGCTGCGCTCGGCGAACAGCGCCAGCAACGGGCCGGCATCGCGCATTGCAAGGTCCGCACGCGCGTCCACCTGGAAGGGTGGCTGCGCATCGATATCGCCACGGGCGACGGTGAGGCGGCCCCACCACGGTTGTGGTCGCTGCTGGTCACCGACCTGCACGTTGCGCAGTTCGATCACGCTCCCGCCCAGATCGAACCGGCGCTGGCTGAAATCGCCGCGTCGCAGCCTGCCATCCACGCGCGCGTCGCCCTGCAGGTCGAGCCCGGCCACCTGTAGACGTGCGCGTTGACTGCGCAGGCGGACGCTGCCGTTGCCGACCCGGCCCTGGGTATCAAGTTCAACGTTGCCGCTGACCTGGCCGGCACCGCCCAGCAGCCGCACCTGGCCCTTGCCCAGGTAGCGGTTGTAGGCGGTGAGGTCTGGAATGGTTGCGTCGTCGAAGCGCAGCTGCGCGCGCACTCCCTTGCGCAGTTCGCGCAGGCGCCCGTCACCGGTCAGTGTCAGCGCCAGGTCGCGCCCATCGAACAGCGTGGCGCCTTTGGCGCCGCCCGCACGGGCATTGAACGTGGGAAGCTTCACCGCCAGCACGGCGCGCGTCGGCGTGCCGGCCCGCAGTTGCCCATGCGCGCTGGCCGTTCCCTGCATGTGCACGCCGGCCACTTCGGCTACTGCCCGCGCCGCCGGAATATCGACGCTGCTGCCGGCGGCCAGCTCGCCGTTCTGCAGGCGCAGGTCCGCGCGCAGCACGCCACCGCCCTGCAGCTGGAACCAGGGCTTCTGCACGAACAGTGCTGGAATCCAGTTGAGCGAGGTGAAGGTCCATTCGCCCTTGACCGTGCCAGAGGCGCGCCCCAGCATCTCGCTGGGATCGTCAAATGGAATCTGTCGCCCGGCGATGCTCAGATCCGCGTCCAGTGCCGCGCCGGTGCCATCGCGCTGCGGCAACCGCGCCTGCAGACGGATATCGCGAGCGGCGTCCAGCTGTATCGCCAGCGTTCCCCGGTCCGGTGCGCCGGCGCCCACCTGCAATGGAACCCGCCAGACGGCATGACTGCCTGGCTGCAGTGCGCCTTGGTCCAGGGTGACCGAGGCCTGCAGCTGCCCCGGCACGGCGGCGCTGGCAACGGAGGGGCGTTGCGTGTCCGTATCCAGCCGCAGCCCCTGGCTGCGCGCCTGCACCTCCAGCGCCGCATGCAACAGCCCCAGTTTTGCCAGACCCGGCGCCTGGTCGCGGTAGTGCCGTGGATAGGAGAACTGCGTCTTCAGCTGCATGTCGCCGAGTAGCTGCGTGCCGTCAAGGCTGACATCAGCATCAGCAAAAGCCACCTCCGAGTCCAGCAGCTCCGATGGCCCGCCGCGCAGCTGCTTGACGAAGCCGACGTTGCCGCTGCCTTGGCCGACGATCAACAGTTTGCCGACGCGGACACTGCGGATGCTTTCGCTGCGGATGGCATCGAATCGCAACGTCCAGCCGCGGTCACCGCGCGGTGGAGAGGGAATGGCCTCATCCACGCGCGCGATCTCCGCGGCTACACCGGTCGCGTGCAGCGACGGCACGCGCACCTCGCGCTGGAACAGGGGCAACACTGCCAGGCGCGCACTGGCCCGGTCTGCGCGCAGCACATACACCGTGTGATTGACGTGGCCGCGCATCTGCACATTCCAGGCGATCACATGGCCCGGCAGCAGCGTGATCGCGGGCCCGGTGGTCATCACGAACTTGTGCGGCTTGCGATTGGTGACCTGATCGAACAGTGGTGTATTGAGAAAAATATTACCTGCGAGCAGGTACAGCAGATACAGGCCCAGCAGGTAAGGCAGCAGCGTGCGGGCGAGGCGGAGCCATCGCTGCGGGCGGGCGAGGGACTGGGGCATGGACCCTCGGGATGGAGTGGGATGGCCATCACTATCGTGGATGCTGCTGCGGCGCGATGTGAACGTGCCGCACGCCCTGCGCCCTATAATCAGCGCGTCTCTGTTCAAGGAGGTCACGGCATGAATGCCCAGACCAGCAAGGAAGGCGCAACCCCGGATGCGCCGCGCGATGCCGCCACGGCGTCGTTCGATCCGACATACACCTCGGCCAACAGCGAGATCCGCGCCGCCGCAGGTGGTTACTCGGTCACGTTGAACGAGGGCGACGGCGCCTTGAAAGTGGGCGCCGAGCAGAAGCGCGCAGCGTCCGGTCTTGCATCGCAGTTCCAGGGCACGTCGCTGAACATGGCCGGCAGCCCGACGCCCGATGGTGGCAGGGATTATCTGCTCACGATGGAGTCGGTGGTCGGTGCAGGTGTGAAGGGCGCCGGCTTCCAGGACACCAGCAGCACGGGCGTACGCGGGCGCTACAGGGTCAGCCTGCCCAGCGACGCCGTGGACCTCGATCCCACCCGCGTCAACCCGTTTGATCCGCAGACCATTCCCAAGGGCGGCAGCGTCACCCTGGATGGCCAGCAGTTCACCGGCACCGCACTGGAAGGTAGTTTCCGCAACATCGCCATGCAGAGCCAGACGACCGAGGCGAGCGGTGCCAGCTACCGCGTGGATCGCTTGGATGATGGCCGGGTGCGCGTTACCACCGGGCCGAACGAGGCGGTCGAAGCCTTCAACGGCATGGGCTTCAGCGCAGGCAGGTTCAGCGCGATTGCAGGTCGCCAGGATGCGCTCGGTCACTCCGCCGTCCGCACCGCCACCTTCGATCTGGATCAACCCGAGGGCCGCCAGGCCTATGAACAGTTCATCGACAACGGCACGATGAACAGCCAGACCCCAGGCGTGCAGGATCTGGCCACGGTCGAGCGGCTGGGCATGAGTTCGCAGACCCGTATGAAGGTCGGCTACGGCGACACGTTTGGCATGGATCTGGCGGGTCCACGCAACAGCGGTGACGTGGTGCAGGTCAGTCGCGAGGATGGCAGCCGCACCGAGCTGCGCAGCGTGCAGTACAACGGCAACCTGCCAGCATCCCGGATCAGCGCTTACGGCGCCGATGGCCAGGAGGATACGGCGCAGCGCCGCTACGAATTCACCTTCGACCTGCGCGGACACGCTCAGGGCGAACAGATTGCCGGCATGGTCAACGCGGCGCTGTCCGGCGACCCTGCCGGTGGTCGCGGGCCGATGAAGGCCGATGAGCTGAACACGCTGAGTTTCAGCGAGTCCCAGATGCGCACGCTGATGGAGCGCACCCAGTCGATGGTCAAGGACAACCCGATGCTGGGGCCATCGTGGCAGGTGCTTGCAGAGGACGGCAGCGGCAAGCCGCAGCAGGATGTGGACGCCTTTGCCTTGGGGCTGGCGCGCAACCAGGGTCAATCCACCTACGGCATGGCCGAGCGCATGTTCCACATTGCCGCGGCAGGCGGCAAGGATCTGCAGAAGATCGACGCTGGCGTGCAGGGCGAGCACCTGCAGTCACTTGCGCCGCCGTCACCGCTGCTGCCCCGGCAGGACCCCCGGCACAGTGCCAGCCCGGACCATGGCCTGTGGCTGCAGAGCCAAGGCGCGGTCAGCAGCCTCGACCAGGCGATGGGGCGCCAGCCCGATGAAATGAGCGAACGCCTTGGCATGGCGCTTCTGGTAGCGGCCAAGGACAAGGGCATGCAGCGGATTGACGAGGCCGTGCTCAGTGACGACGGCAGGTATGCATTCGCGGTGCAGGGCCAGCCGCACGCCGCGGATCGACAGATTGCCCGCACCGAGACCGCGCAGGCGGTGGCGACGCCGGTCAGTGAGCACGTGCGTGAACTGCAGGAGCAGACGCAGTTGGCAGCTGCCCAGCAGCCAAGCCAGCAGCAGGAGCGGGAACAGGAGCAGTCTGCGCGTGAGCAGTCGGCCCGTGTGATGGCGCACTGAGTTGAGCGTTGGCGCAGGGGCGAACATCCCTGCGCCAATCCGTAGCGGAATCTCCTGCGAATACGAATACGCGCCGCTGCATGGACGTCGACCGGGGGATTGACCCCACAGGCGGCACGGCCCAGGCTAGGCCACACCTATGGCTGCCCACTCCTCTCAGAGCCCGGAACTGCTGCGCCGCCTGCTGCGTGCAAAAGATCACATGGACCGGGCCAGTCATGAACACTGGCCGGTAGTGCGGCTGGCGCAGGTCAGTGCGGTGTCCACGGCCCATTTCGCGCGTTCCTTCAAGGAGGCGTTCGGAGTGCCGCCGCACCGCTATCTGCTCAGTCGACGTATCGAGCGGGCCGTCGCTCTGTTGCGCGATACCGACCTGCCGATCACCGAGATCGCGTTGCAGACCGGCTGGACCAGCCTGGGCACCTTCGGCCGGATCTTCCGCGACATCACCGGCGACAGCCCCGGCGCCATCCGCGACCGCCAGCGTGCAATCTCCCCGGCGCAGGGCCCCGTTCCCGAGTGCCACGCCCGTGCCGCGCAGCGTCCGGACCTGAAGATCGCAGTTTTGGAGAAGCGCCGCCGCAGCGGCCTTGTTAGCGTAGATCCCACCTGAGGGAGGATCCTATGACTGGCATGGTGAATGTGGTCGGCCTGTATGTGCATGACCAGGACGCAGCGCTCGATTTCTACGTCAACAAACTCGGCTTCCAGGTGCACACCGACGTGGGCAGCGGCGACTATCGCTGGCTGACGGTGCATTCGGGCGACGAGGGCGGTTTCCAGCTCGGGCTGTTCAAGCCGGGACCGCCGGTGCACGACGCGGCCACTGCGCTGACCCTGCAGCAGATGGTGGCCAAAGGCGCGATGCCGCCGCTGGTGCTGGCGGTGGACGATTGCCGCTCCCGCTACGAGCAACTGCTGGCCCGTGGCGTGGAATTCACCCAGGAGCCGGTGGAGCGCTACGGTGCGGTGGATGCCGGATTCCGTGATCCGTCCGGCAATGGCTGGAAGATGATCGAGCGCCCCGCGAGGAAGCCGCAATGAGGGCCGGTGGTTGGGCACGTCCCGTGCACCGCTGGACCTCGATCGTTTTCACCCTGGCGGTGATCGCCAACTTCGTGGCGCGCGGGATGGGGCAGGGCGAGCCTCCGGCGTGGATCACGTACTCGCCGCTGCCGCCGTTGTTCCTGCAGTTGTTCACGGGGCTGTATCTGTTTGCGCTGCATTACCGGCGCGGAGCTCCTGGTTCGCGCGCCGAGGCTGCACCTTGAGGCTGCCCGCCGGAGGGTCACCCAGGCTTAGCTGGCAAGCGTGATGGGCCCGGCGGAGCGCACTCCGTCGGTCCGTTGGACACTCAGCTCAAATCGCATCCGCTCGGCAGCGGCCAGCTGGCGCTGGGCAGCATGTTCTTCAGCGACGCCGGTGCGTTGATCGCCACGTAGCTGGCGCCCAGCAACTCTTCCAGATCCGCGATGGTGACCAGATAGCTGTCCAGGCTGCCCAGTCCCGTTTCATTGGGAATGATCCAGCTGATGGCCTTGGCGGTGCCGGTGTTCGGATCCTTGGTGATGATCGTCTTCCAGAAGAATTCTGGGGTCGGAATGCCATGGCTGGACAGGAAATAGTCATTGGACGCATCGCCATAGACGACGCCGCCATAGACGTCGACCGGGGCGATGTCCCGATAGCACTCGGCCACGTTCTCGGCCTTGACCCAGATGCCCTGGTTGAAGCTGGACACCTGCGGCACGATGTTGGTCATGTAGTTGGCGCGGCGGATGTAGGTGGTGTCGTAGTCCATGTGGTTGGACGTCACCAGATGGCCGCGGTCATAGCCGGATTGCACGCTGGCATAGGAGCCGGTGCTGGTCTGGCCGACGCAGCCGGCCGGCAGGTCCGGGTCCTTGTAGAAGCTGGACGGGCGGGCGGCCGAGCCGGTGTCAGCCACCAGTGTGTATTCGTATCGGGTCGCGCTGTGGATGCTGCAGTCATAGGTCAATACGAACCCGCCCTTGTTGAGGGTCACGACCTGGGCATGTGCGGCCCCGGCAAAGGTGCTGAAAACAAGGGCAAAGAAGAACGTGGCAAGGCGCATTGCGGATCTCCATGGGTATGGGCAGGGCGCAGCCGTCCACCACGGCAGGCCAGGCCTTTCCGTGTGAAGGACGATGCGGTGACAGGTATTGGGGACCCGACCCGGCCGTGGCCGGTACTGCCTGGGATCTCGACCGCGGAAGGGCACTAGGAATAGTGCTGCGGTGTCGTTAGCGTCATTTGTTGACGCCAGCAGGTCAACGACCAAAGTGCGAAGGTGTGACTGCGCGCAAGCACTGGGCTCCTGTCAGATCAGGGCACCCATGCATGAAAAGAAGAGCTGCTAGTGGCGTGGCCGTTGCCTGGGCGATACCTGTCCGCAGGGGGCGTGCTGACGATCAGCGTGACGCATCACGGCCGGGCAAGCCGATGCCCAGTAGCGACCGTGCAGCGCTGACGCTGTGCTCCAAGCCAAGGCAGAGTCGAGTGTTCCGTGCCACAGGCATTGGATCCAGCATCCATGCGGCAGGCGGAGGGCGACCTTTCCAGGCCTAACGCTTTGCAGGAGGCTGCGGCGGGGCATCCTTTGCGTCGTTGGCGTCCGTTCCCGATGCCTGGTCCTCGGAGGCTGCGGTGCCGCTACCGCCGCCAGGCACGTTGCGCGCCGGCTCGCTGCCCGTTGGTGCGGTTTGCCGAACCGCATCGGCATGCTGTGCCTGATCGGTCCGTTCGCCTTGGCCGCAGGCCGACAATGCCATCGCCGCCACGACACAGAACAGTAGTACCCGCATGGTCAGACTCCAGAGTGGAAAACCCCTTGTTTCTAGCGCTGAGGGCGTAGTCCGGGCGTGACGGGGGCGCTGTGCCTGCAGCGAAAATCGGCCGCCCCTGGCACTGAAAGGGAGGGCGCTTGGCCCTTGCATGGGCCCTCCCGCTCACCTCGTCACGACGAGCAGGTGCGTTACAGTTTCACCTGTAGGTGCCCCCCGCGTCGCGGTCCGGGGCAGCCGAAGACGTGACGCATCAGGAGTCCACATCATGAGTGTTCCCGAGGGATTGGAGGGGAGTGGGCAAGGCCTGACGCGCAGAACCTTCCTGCTGGCCGTCGGCTCGGTTTCGTTGCTGGCGGCCTGCAACGGCAAGGCGCCAGCACCCGTTGCCAGTGCGGCCCCTGCCAAGCCGGCAGACCGGCGCTTTCTGCAGTTGTCGCAGGCGCTGACGGGCAAGACCGATCTCGATCCGGCGACCGCCGGCCGCATCGAAGCCGCATTCGCCAAGCTGCATCCCGAGATGCACGCCCGGTTCCCGGCACTCGCGGCGAAGGCGCAACAGGCACAAGGCCCCGAAGCACTGCTGGCGGCGGCTGGCGATGCACGGCCCACAGCGCTGGCCATCATCACTGCCTGGTACACCGGCAGCGTCGGCAAGGGCCCGCAGGCCATCACCGTTTCCTATCGCGACGCGCTGATGCAGCGCCCCGTGGACGATGGCCTGTTCCCGCCGACCTACGCGCAAGGCGGCCCTGCATGGTGGACGGCTGCGCCGCCCCCGACGGTACGAGCGCACGGCTGAGCCAGCGCTTCCATCTCTTTCCCGTAATTGATCTGGATTCCCCTCATGAAAGCTCCGGTTTTCCGTGATGGCGACGCCGATGCCGATGTTGTGATCGTCGGTTCGGGCGTCGTCGGCGCATTGATCGCCCATCAGTTGGTTCGTGCCGGAAAATCGGTTCTGGTCCTTGAAGCTGGTCCGCGCCTGCATCGTTCCGACGTCGTCGAAAACTGGCGCAACGTCAGCTTCGAGCGACGCATCGGCAGCGACTTCCAGGGCCCATATCCGCAGTCGCCGCTGGCCACCGCGCCGCTGTATTTCCCGGCCAACGACTACGTGGGCCTCACCGGCCCGGACGCCAGCAGCTTCCACCAGGGCTTCATCAAGGCCGTGGGTGGCACCACCTGGCACTGGGCCGCCTCCTGCTGGCGCCACCTGCCGGTGGACTTCAAGATGCAGTCCACCTATGGGGTAGGGCGCGACTGGCCGATCAGCTACGACGACATCGAGCCGTACTACTGCCGCGCGGAAGAGGCCATGGGTGTCTCCGGGCCGAACGACCCGGGCAAGCAGAGTCCCGCCGAGCGATCCAAACCCTACCTGGCCGACATGATTCCCTGGGGCAACGGCGACAAGGTATTCGCCGAGGTGGTCAATCCGCACGGCTACAACCTGGTGCCCATTCCGCAGGGCCGCATGATCACGCCCTGGAATGATCGGCCCGCCTGCTGCGGCAACAACAACTGCCAGCCGATCTGCCCGATCGGCGCGATGTACAACGGCATTCATACCATCGAAGCGGCCGAGAAGCTGGGTGCGCAGGTGCTGGCTGAAGCGGTGGCCTACAAGATCGACACCGATGCGCAGAACCGGGTGACGGCCATCCACTGGTATGACAACAACAAGGTCAGCCACAAGGCCACCGGCCGCAGCTTCGTGATTGCCTGCAACGCGCTGGAAACGCCGCGCCTGCTGCTGCTTGCCGCCAACGAGCAGAACCCCAATGGCATCGCCAACCGTTCCGACCAGGTCGGGCGCAACATGCTTGATCATTCCGGTTTCCACTGCTCGTTCATCGCCGATCGCCCGATCTGGCTGGGACGCGGACCGGCGCAGTCCAGCTGCATGGTCGGCCCGCGTGACGGCGCCTTCCGCTCGCAGTACTCGGCCACCAAGATCATCCTCAACAACATCAGCCGCGTGGCGATCGCCACCGACCAGGCGCTGCAGAAGGGGCTCGTCGGCGACGCGCTGGATGCCGAAATCCGCCGTCGCGCGATCTTCGGCGTCGATCTTTCGATCAGCCTGGAACCCTTGCCGGACCCGAGCAACCGGCTGACGCTGTCGAAGACACGGGTCGATGGCCATGGCCTGGCCTGCCCGGACATCCACTACTCGCTGGGCGACTACGCCCGCAAGGGCTATGACGAGTCCTGCAAACAGCTGCGGCATATCGGCTCGCTGTTCAACGCTGAGGAATTCGTCATCACCACGGCGCTCAATGCCAACAACCACATCATGGGCTCGACCATCATGGGCGCTGACCCGCGCGATTCGGTGGTCGATGGCGAATGCCGCGCGCACGACCACCCGAACCTGTGGCTGCCAGGCGGCGGCCCGATGGTGTCGGCCAGCGTGGTCAACAGCACCCTGACCATGGCCGCACTGGCATTGCGGGCTGCAGATGCCATTGAGCGTGCGGCATGAAGACCTTCGTCTCCGCTCTGATGATGCTGATGCTGGCCGCAGCCAGTCAATCCGCGCGCGCAGACGAGGTCGCCGAACGTGGGCGCTACCTCTCGGTCGCCGCAGACTGCGTGGCGTGCCACACCAGCCCGAAACAGGGCAAACCCTACGCCGGTGGCTACGCGATTGCGTCCCCGCTGGGTGAGATCTGGGCCAGCAACATCACCCCCTCCAAGAGCCATGGCATCGGCCTCTACAGCGAAGATGACTTTGCCAAAGCAGTGCGCGCAGGCGTGCGCAAGGATGGCGCCCATCTGTATCCGGCGATGCCCTATACCTCGTATGCCAAGCTGACCGACGAGGACATCCACGCGCTGTATACCTACTTCATGAAGGAGGTGGCGCCGGTCGACGAGGAAGCGCACGCGACCGAACTGCCGTTCCCCTTCAGCATCCGCCAGTCCATGGCGGTGTGGAACCTGCTGTTCCTGGACAAGGAAACGTTCAAGCCCGATGCGGGCAAGAGTGCGCAATGGAATCGCGGCGCCTATCTGGTGGAGGGTCTGGCGCATTGCTCCAGCTGCCACAGCCCGCGTGGGCTGATGATGCAGGAAGTGAGCGGCAAGGCCTTCGCCGGCGGATCGCTGGGGGACTGGTACGCACCCAACATCACCTCCCATCCCACCAGCGGTATCGGTGGCTGGAGCGATGCAGAACTGGCCCAGTACCTGAAGACCGGCCGTGTCGCCGGCAAGGCGCAGGCCGGTGGCGGCATGGCCGAAGCGGTGAGCAACAGCCTGTCCAAGCTGCAGGACGAGGATATCGCCGCGATCGCTGCCTACCTGCGCACGGTACCGGCGGTGGCCGATCCTGACGCCACGCGGGCCGCCTTTGCCTGGGGCGATGCCGCCGCCACACCGGGCGAGCAACCGGTACGCGGCACGGGTGCCGCATTGGCATCGGGCGGAGTGCTGTATTCGGGCCTGTGCGCAAGCTGCCATGGATCGCGGGGCGAGGGCAGCAGGGATGGGTACTACCCCTCCCTGGTGCACAACACCACCGTCGGCATGACCCGCCCGCAGAACCTCATCGCCACCATCATCGGCGGCATCGACCGCGACGTGCATGGCGAACACGCGTTGATGCCGCACTTCTCGAAAGGCTCGTTCGTACAGGATCTGAGTGACACCGATATCGCTGCGGTGGCGACCTACGTGCGCACGCAGTTCGGGCCGGGTGACCAGGTCACCGAGGCCCAGGTGGCGCTGACCCGCGCCGGCGGCGAGAAGCCACTGCTGGCAAAGATCGCGCGGCTGTGGCTGCCGATGCTGATCGTTGCCGTGTTGGCGCTGGTCGGCGTCGTGCTGCTGGTGCGCCGCGCCTGGAAGAAGCGCAGGAACAGGAGGGCTGCAGCATGAAGCTGCTCTCCTTGAGCGGCATCGGGCTGCTCCTGCTCGCGGTCAATGGCCCGGTGTCGGCCGCCGAAGCGAGTGCCACCGCCAAGCCCAAGCCAGTGGACAGCGTCGTGCAGACTCCGTTGAGTGCCGATTGGGCCGCACGCATGTGGCTGCAGGACCGCGGCGTAACCCCCAGCGCACGCATCGTGATCGGCACTGGCGTCAACAGCGATGGTTACAAGGGCAGTGGCTGGTCCACCGCCGAACACATCGATCTGGGCGCGACGATCGATACCGGCAAAGCACTCGGCTTCGACGGTACGCTGCGCGTGGTGTTCTCCGATCGCTTCGGCAACGCCATCAACGAGCGGTCCACGGGCTCCTATATCCAGAACCAGGCCTTCTATGGCCAGGGCCAGAACCTGCGTTTCAACGAGCTCTCCTACGAACGGCTGCTGCTGGACAAGCGGCTGAGCCTGAAAGGGGGCTTCTACTCGATGGGCAACGACTTCGGTGGCTTGCCCTACACCTGCAACTTCAACAACAACGGCCAATGCGGACATCCGCTGGGCCCGATCTACAGCTCCGGCTGGCTGGACAACCCGACGGGCCAGTGGGGCCTGCGGGTGAAGTGGAACGATCCGTCGGGCTGGTACGCACAGACCGGCATCTACGACGTCAACCCGACGCGCAAGCAGGCCAACAGTGGCTTCCGTGTTTCGACGAAGGGAAAGACCGGTCTGTTCCTGCCCGTGGAAGTGGGCTACAGCCATGGCAAGTCCGGCGAGGACTATGGCGGCACCTACAAGGTCGGCTACTACCTGGACACCTCCAACGCCGATGACATCGGCAATCCGGCCGCACCTCGCGCCTCGCATCGCAGCGGTTCGTACGTGCAGGCCGCGC
This sequence comes from Stenotrophomonas sp. HMWF023, assembly GCF_003060985.1. Classification (NCBI taxonomy): domain Bacteria; kingdom Pseudomonadati; phylum Pseudomonadota; class Gammaproteobacteria; order Lysobacterales; family Lysobacteraceae; genus Stenotrophomonas; species Stenotrophomonas sp. HMWF023. Next base: position 21,336 of record NZ_QAIJ01000083.1, on the reverse strand, counting down.
AGCGCGTGTGGAAGCCCGAAGGCGATACGGTGCGCGGCATCTCGGTGTTCGGTGTGGCCACCCGTGCCGATGCAAAGACAGGGCTGATGCGCTACTCGTGGGAAGCGGGCGTGAGCTGGCGCGGCGTGATCGCGTCGCGCGAGGATGATGTGCTCAGCCTGGCCTGGAACCGGCTGGACATCTCCGACCGGCTCGCACGGCACCAGCAGCTGACCGGAAAGGATGTGCAGAGCAACGAGCAGTTCGTCGAGCTGAACTACGGCGTGCAGGTCGCGCCGTGGCTGGTGCTGCGGCCGGCGGTGCAGTACGTGGCGCGGCCCGGCGCTTATGCCAGCCGACCCGACAGCTGGGTGTTCACCCTGCAGGCGCAGGCGACGCTGTAGGCGCATTCAGGCCCGCGGCGTGGGGTGGCAGGCCTGCCGCCCCATGTTGCGGCGCAAGGTGTCAGCCACCATTCGCACTGGTACGGTCCAACCCGTTGCACCACCAACGACGGGGAGAGACGACGATGCGCAAGGTATTGCTGCTGTTGATCCTGCTGACCGGACTGGCGCCCACCGCCTGGGCCGCCACGGTCAAGACCACCCACCGCACCGTTCCCAGCTGGGACGGCACACCCCTCGGGGTCTTTGTCATCGAGCCCCAGGACGCGGGTAGCGGCAAGTACCCGCTTCTGGTGATGCCCAGCAGCTGGGCCGTTCCCAGCGTGGAGTACGTAGGGGTCGCACAGTCGCTGGCCAAACGCGGCTACGTGGTCATCAGCTACAGCTCGCGCGGCTTCTGGGAGTCCGGCGGGGCCATCGACATCGCCGGGCCGGCCACGGTCGAGGATGTCAGCGCATTGATCGACTGGGCGCTGGACAACACCCGGGCCGACCCGGCACGGATCGGCGTCTCGGGCATCTCCTACGGCGCCGGCACCAGCCTGCTGGCGGCGGCACGCGATCCGCGCATCAAGGCAGTGGCCGCCCTCAGCGGATGGGCCGACCTGCAGGCGTCGCTGTACTCCAACGACACCCCCAGCGCACAGGGAATCGCACTGCTGGTGGCCGCCGGCCTGGTCACCGGCCGCCCCGGGTCCGAACTGGCCACGATCAACCGCAACGTCGTGGTCGGCAACTATCAGGGCGCCGTGGAATCGCTGTTGCCGGTGGCCGCGATCCGCAGCCCCGCTGCGAGCATCAACGAGATCAACGCCAACCAGCCGGCCGTATTCCTCGCCAACGCCTTCAACGACAGCCTGTTTCCGCCGGGTCAGCTGGTGGATTTCTTCAACCAGCTGAAAGGCCCCAAGCAGCTGCAGCTGCGCCACGGCGACCACGCCCTCAACGAGGCTCTGGGCGCACTGGGCATTCCCAACGACGTCTATGACTCGGTGGGCGACTGGTTCGACCATTACCTCAAGGGCGTGACCAATGGCATCGACCGCGAACCGGCGGTGCAGCTGAAGTCACAGAAGGGAAGCTGGAGCAGCTACCCGAACTGGCAGGCCACCAACAGCGGCGCGGTCAGCTACGCGTTGACCGCACCCGGCGGCCTGCTTCTGCCCACCGGCGGCCTGGTTGAAAACGGGCGCAGCAATGGCTGGAATTACCGCATCGGCAGTGGCCTGCCTACCGCCGCCAATTCAGGCGTGGCGATGGTATCGGGCTCACTGCAGATGATCAACCTTCCGCCGGGTGCATACGTGCCTTTCATCGGGCGCACCGCCGCAGGCGTCTGGCAGGGGCCGATCTACTGGAACGCACGCCGCCTGGACGGTGCGCCGGAAGTGCGCGTGACCGTCACTCCCAGCCGCGCCAACACCACGCTGTATGCCTACCTGTACGCGGAAGATGTGCTGGGCAATGGCCAGCTGATCAGCCACAAGCCCTACACCCTGCGCGGCGTTGCACCGGGCCAGGCGACCACCCTCGATCTGCGGCTGGAAGCGAGCAGCTGGAACATTCCGGCGGGCAGTCGCCTGACGCTGGTGGTCGATACGGTGGACCTGCGTTACGCAGGCATCAGCCAGTTGGGTGGGGCGGTGACCTTCAGTTCGCCCGCGTCCGCGCCATCGGTGCTGAAGGTGCCGTTGCACTGAATCCATACCGCGCCCGCCGTTGCGGGCGCGGCCGCTCCGTGGGCACACCGGCGGCAGATGCCGCGTGGTGTGCTCACAGCTTGCCGGCCACCCGGTAGCGGGAGACACCCTGTTCGATCAGCATCTGCAGTTCGTGCAGCAACACTGGATCCCAGGCATCGACGTTGAAGCAGGACTTCCCTTGCATATGCCTCTTCAGGCCTGGGCTGATGCCGGCCAACAGCTCGGGGAAGGTGTAGATGGGCATGAAATGGAATGAATGCCTGCGACCCGATACTTTCACCGCGCCGAAGAACTGAGCCTTGCCCTTGGCGTCTACGTTCCTGCAATTGGCGTAGAAGTGATCGGCCTCGTCATGCACGACGAGAAGATCGGCCCTGTAGGGAAGCAGCAGATCACGCAGGGCGACGAACAGGTTGGGCGACTGACCCTCCATTGCACGATCCGATGCGACGGCAGGTATGGCTGGGTTCTTCATGGAAGTCATCCCGGAGGGGAATGCAGCTGCGATATCGTGCACGGGTTCTGCTGGGGCAGCCTACCACGGGGCAGTATGCCGACAGCGGCAGATGGCTATGGACTTATAGCCACGAGCACCTGACCATGGCGCTCCAAGAATACCCCGCACAACCTGGCAGCTCGATGAAAACACTGGCCCTGATCGCACTTTCCCTTTCCATCTGCATCAGCCTCGCCGGCTGTATTGCCCCGTTTCGCGTGAAGGCGCGGGAGTATGCATCTGCTGATGCTGACATGACGCCGCCAGAAAAACGTGATGCGCCGGTTCCGTCAGCGCCACCGCAGTGACACCCCATCGGTCGGTATCACCCGCAGCACCGGCATCGATTTAAACCTTTCCCGCATTGGCGGCATCCATCAGGTGCCACGCCACTATCGCCAAACGAAAGGGAAGTCGCCCGTGCCTGCAATCCTGCATTTTCTGCTGGCTGCCGCCATCACTTCAGCCGCTTCAGGCGCGAGTGCCGGCGCCAATGCCACGCCCGTGGCTATCCCCTTCGAGCAGGACAAGGACCACCGGATCTACGTCCGCGGCAGCGTCAACAGGTCCGAGCCCTTGCGATTCCTGGTGGACACCGGCGCGGACGGATTGGCCATATCACGCGCCATCGTGCCGAAGGCATCGGTGGTCATCGATGATCGCACTGAGAACACAGGTTCAGACGGCGTCACCACGATGGACTACAGCACGCGCAACGACGTGGAGATCGGCGGGCTGCACACGCGCATGGGCGCAGTGGTGGTCGACTACAGGAACCGCCCCTTTGATGCGGTTCTGGGCTGGAAGTTCTTTGAAGGGAAGGTAGTCGAGATCGATTACGACCGGCAGCAGCTGCTCGTCCATCGTAGCCTGCCGGATGTAACCGGCTATACCCGCGCCAACGTCCGCTGGATCGACAATACGCCCGCAATCGAAGTCACGCTCGGCAACGGTGACGCCGTCGTCAAGCCTTGGCTGGCACTGGACACGGGAAGCAACGGCAGCATCGATCTCAGCTATGCCTACAGCTCACGCCATGGGCTGATGGAGGTATTCACCCAGAAGGTGGGAACGTCCCGTTTCACCGGCAGCGCGGGCAATGTCATTCGCGCAGTGGATGTGCGCGTGCCATCGGCAAGCATCCAGGGGTTGGCCATCGACAGGCCCGCTGCGTCCTTTCCAATCGACGATGACGCCTCCACCGGCGACGGTACGATCGGCGCGGGTATTCTCCGGCAGTTCAACATGCTGCTGGACATGAAGACGGGCGAGGTCTATCTGCGACGGAACCAGTACGTTGGCGTGGAGCCGGGCAGGAAGTAGAGGCTTCAGCACCCACAGCCTCTTGTGAAGGACGAGGGGTAACAGCACACTCCTCGCCAGCCATTCCCTTCAAGAGACGTCCATGGCCCTTCGCATCACCTGCCTGTGCGGCGCAAATGCAGTGGAACTGCACGGCACTCCCGCTGCGCAGGCGAACTGCCATTGCGCAACCTGCAGGGATTTCTACGGCGTTGTGATGCTCTCGGCCACCGCATGGGCGGCCGAATCGGTGACCATTTCAGGGGCGAAGAATGCGCGTTTCCAGCACCCGGCCAAGCAGCTTTCCAAGACCTTCTGCCTGAACTGCGGGGACGTGTTGTTTGGCACCAACCGCCTGGGCATGCGCGTGGTTCCCAACGCTCTTGTTGCGCGAGCTGCCGATGGCGTGCTGGATGCAGCGTTTTCGCCGACGATGCACCTGTTCTATCGGGAGCGCGTCATCGACGTTGCAGATGCGCTGCCGAAGTATCTCGATGGCTGGGACGGTCCGCTTCATGTGAGCCCGGGTCATCAGCAACTGCCTCTGGATCATGCAGCCCCCGCAGCTTCTTCTTGTTGATCTTGCCCACGCTGGTGCGTTCCAGCGAATCAACGAAGCTGACGCGGTCGGGGATCGCGTAGCGGGAGATGTCGCCTGAGCGGCTGCGCGCTGCGACCAGCTCGATGATCTCTGCTTCGGTCACATTACTGCCGTTCTGCCTGACCACCAGCGGCAGCGGTCGCTCACCCCATTTCTCATCGCTGATGCCGATCACGGCGACCTCGTTGACCGCCGGATGCAGGGCGATGATGTCTTCCAGGGCGAGCGAGGAGATCCACTCACCGCCGGTCTTGATCACATCCTTGATTCTGTCGGCCACGCGCAGGTAGCCGCCACCATCGATGTTGCCGATGTCCCCGGTATGCAGGTAGCCGCCCACCCACAGCGCCGTTGACGCGTCCGGGTTGTGCAGATAGCCCTGGGTGAGCCAGGGCGTGCGTACCACCACTTCGCCGGTAGCGACGCCATCGTGGGCAACGTCATTCATGTCTTCGTCCACGATGCGCAGGTCCACCAATGGCACCGGGATGCCGGCCTTGGTGCGCAGTGACAGCTCCTCATCCGGGTCGTCCAGGGCGTGGGCATCAATCTGCGCGACGGTGAGCAGGGGGCAGGTCTCGGACATGCCGTAACCGCCGAAGATGTCGATGCCACGGGCCAGTGCCTGCTGCGCCAGTGCCCGCGGCAGTGCCGCACCGCCGATGATCACTTTCCAGCTGCGCAGATCGGTATCGGCCGCCGTGGCATGGCCCAACAGCATATGCAGGATGGTCGGCACACAGTGCGAGAACGTCACCTTCTCGCGGGTGATCAACGCCAGCAGCTTGCCCGGCAGATAGCGTCCAGGATAGACCTGCTTGATGCCCAGCAGCGTGGCCACGTAAGGCATGCCCCATGCATGGACATGGAACATCGGGGTGATCGGCATGTAGACGTCGTCGCGGTGCAGGCGCCCCTGGCTGGAGGCGCTGCCGAGTGCGGCCATCGCCGCAAGCGAGTGCAGCACCAGTTGCCGATGGCTGAAATACACCCCTTTGGGCAGGCCCGTGGTGCCGGTGGTGTAGAACGTCGTGGCGCGGGTGTTCTCGTCGAAGTCCGGGAAGCTGATGGTGGGCGTGGCCTCGCGCAACCCGGCTTCATACTCGGTCACGAAACCGGCTGGCAGCGGGCCATCCTCATCGTCGAGCAGGACGCGTGTGCGCACATCCGGGAGCTGCTCGTCGATGGTTTCCAGCACCGGCAGGAACTCGCGGTTGGCCAGGATCACCCGCGCACCGCTGTGATTGAGCGTATAGGCAATCTGCTCGGGCGCCAGACGGATGTTCACCGTCATCAGCACCGCTCCGATCATCGGCACGGCGAAGTAACTCTCCAGGTAGCGATTGCTGTCCCAGTCCATCACTGCCACGGTATCGCCGCGCTTGACCCCCAGCGAGGTCAGCAGGCCGGCCAGCTGGCCGATACGCGCCTGCAGGGTGCGGTAGTCGAAGCGGACCTTGTCGCCGTAGACGATTTCCTGCTGTGGACGCACTGCCAGCGGCGTCAGCAGCAACTGCTTGATCAGCAGGGGAAAGGCATGAGCCTCGGCGGCGGACCCGTCTGAGGCGGTGGCGGTGGCGAATGACATGTGGGGGCTTCCTGGTGGGCGGCGTGTCAGCGGCTTGGGAGCGCCTGGGCCGCGGGAATGGACAGCTGCTCGCGCAGCAAGGGCGCTTCCGCGCGCGGGGTCGGCTGGATGAGCGCATCCGTCGGCAGCGCATGCATTGGATCCTCAAGGTGATCCCATACCTGGTCCAGCGCCGCGAACATGTAGGGCAGCAGCGGCACGTAGCGCTTCCGGTAATCCGGGAAGGCCAGCAGCGAGTCGAAGTGCTGTGCGTGGTTCACGCGCCAATAGGCGATCTGCGCCCCCGCCTTGCGCGCAAATGGTACGTAGCGATCGCTGGTCATGCTGATCGGCACCAGACCGTCGTCCAGGCCATGGATCACCACGATCGGCAGGCCGCGACGCGGGGCCTGGGCGGTGGCCGCGGCGATGCCGGCGCGCACACGCCGTGCATCGGCGCTATCGCCATTGCCGAGTGCACGCAGGCAGTTCAGACCGCGCAGGGGATCAGCTTCCGCCCCGGCGGCATTGCCATCCACCAGCACCACGCCACTGCCTGGCGGAATGCCACTGCCCTCGCTCCACCAGGTTGCACGCATTTCGGCTGCGGCCGCGCCGGGCCTGCCATCTGCCCCGGCGGCCGAGAAACTGTACGCGCAGGGATGTTCGCCAGCACCGTAGCGGCCATAGGCTGACGAATAGGTGGCCGCGATGGCGCGCCACAGATCGAACCCGGTCGAGAACACGCCGGCGCGAAGTGCATCGTCGCTCAAGCCGGCGTCGAGCAGCTGCTGGCGTGCCGACCGTGCCTGTGCCGCAGTGTCATCATCTTGCACCAAGCCGGCGGACTTCAGCGTGGCACATTGCTGGGTCCACACCGGCACGGCCTGCGCCCGCATCGGCGGTTGCGGCAGATCGTCCTCTGCCAGCAGGGCACAGGGCATCAGCAACGCGGCCTGGGTGACGAAGTCGTACAGCGGCGGAGCGCCTGCCACCGACACATTCGGTTCGCCGGCCACCATCGCATCGAACCAGTCGCCTTCGATCTCCGCCGCGCGCAGCACGGCGCCACCGCCATTGGATACACCCACGCCCAGCGTGCGCGTGTTGGCCGCCGTGAACGGGGCGGATTCGGGGTAGGCGCGATCCAGCGCCTGCAGGCCGAACTGCAGCGCCTGCAGCAGATGGCGGCCCCAGGCTGCTTCCGGGTTGTCACCCGAATGGGCATGCTTGAAGGCGATTCCCTGTGTGGCTGCCGCACCCGCAGGAATGAAGGCCAACGCGCCTTGTGAGGCGGGCGTGCCGTCTGCCTGGAAGCCGGTCTTGGCGTTCAGGTCGTAGTAGTCACTGCCTGCGCCCTTGTCGGTATAGGCGATGGCGCAGCCGTGGGCCAGGCCCCAGCTGCCGGCAACCGCAATCGCGCCATAGATGCCACGCGAGCCGGAAGACGCAGCGACGACCAGGCAGCGTCGCGAGGCGTCGAAACTGTCGGGCACCTGCACCAGTACGCGGTGGGGCTGGCGCGCGCCAGGAATGCGCGCATAAGCCGAGAATTCTCGGCCGGGCACCGCTTGCAGGCTGCCGTAGACATCGCCGAAGCCACCACCGGGAGTCAGGTCGGCGATGCCGCGCCAGCTGCTCCAGATCGCACGACGCCTGGCTTCCTCGGCCGTGGGCTGGGCCGGGTTGCTGAAGGCTGGCGCGGTGGCCGAGCGTAGGGCGTCGATTCCCAGTCCCGCGGT
>NZ_QAIJ01000083.1:10724-13532 GCF_003060985.1 Stenotrophomonas sp. HMWF023 | reverse complement strand
CTGCTCGAACACCGGAGCTGCGGCGGTGGGGCGGGGCGGGGCGGCATCGGCGACGGAGAGACCGCCCGGCAACAGGGCCAACGCGGCGCACAGCGGAGCAAGGGAGCGATGGATGTTCATTGCTCCACCCTAGCAATCCGGGCGGCGCACACCAGCGTACCTTGGTACCCGTGCCCAGGCGCAGGCGATTTGCTAACCTCGGCTGGACATGCCGACCCTGCTCATCGCCGATGACCACCCTTTGTTCCGCGCGGCGCTGCATCGCGCGGCCGAGGAGGCAGTGGCCGACCTGCAGATCAGCGAGGCCGATTCGCTGCACAGCGTGCTCGAAGCAATAGAGAGCCAGCAGATCGACCTGATGCTGCTGGACCTGCACATGCCCGGCAACCATGGTCTTGCCGGGTTGGCGACCATACGTGCACTGCAACCGGGGCTGGCGATCATCATCGTCTCGGCCAATGAAGAGCCGCACGTGATCCGCCGCGCCATCGATCTAGGCGCGGCCGGCTATCTGCCCAAGAGTTCAGGGCTGACCGATCTGCAGTCCGCGCTGCAGTCCGTGCTGGAAGGTGAGCGCTGGATTCCGGCGCTGCTGCGCGAGCCGGTGGCGCGGGTCGCGCCCTTCAACAAGGACGCCGATCTTGCTGCGCGCTTGTCCAGCCTGTCCGCGCATCAATACAAGGTGCTGAGCCTGGTGGCCGAAGGACTGCTCAACAAGCAGATCGCCGACCGGCTGGGTGTGCAGTTGCGCACGGTCAAGGCGCACATGACCCGCATCATGGGCCGGCTGGGCGTGCGTAATCGTGCGCAGGCCATCCGTGTGCTGCACGAGATGGGGTTGACCGATCCCTCGCGGCAGATCGAAGAGACGCCGGACGCCTGACCCTTGGTCAGGGTGTTGCCGTAGCGGCCGTTGCCAGCAGATGGTTGATCGCCCAGCGCAGGGCCAGCGGCTTGAACGGCTTGTTGAGCAGCGACAGGCCCACGCTGCGCACAGCCTCGCGGGTGTCGCTGCCGGTGTCGGCGCTGAGGATCACCGTCGGCCGCGTTCCGTGGACGGCGACAAGGCGCTTCCACAGTGCGACGCCCGTATCGCCATCATCAAGGTGGTAGTCGAACAGCCACAGTGCCGCCTCCTGTGCTGAGGAACCCAGCGCATTGACATCGCGCGCCGCGATGACATCGCAGCCCCAGGAAAGCAGCATCTGTCGCATCGCCTCCAGCGCCTCCGGATCGTTGTCGACCACCAGCACGCGGATGCCCTTGATGCTGCTGTTGCCAGCGGCGGGTTCAGTGCGTGGGGCCGCAGGCGGCGCTGCCCGCGCCACGCTGATGGAGAAGGTCGAGCCGCGATCGAGCACGCTCTGCAGTTGCAACGGCGCGTGCAGCAGATCGGCAATGCGGTTTGCAATGGTCAGGCCCAGACCGAGGCCCTGGCCGTTGCTGCGATCGCCACGATGGAATTCCTCGAACACTACCGCTTGCTGCTCCGGGGCGATGCCGGGTCCGCTGTCATGCACGCCGATCGTCAGGGCCTGGCCATGCCGGCGCACGCCCAGCAGCACGCCGCCATGGCGGGTGTAGCGGATGGCATTGGCCAGGAAGTTCTGCAGCACCCGGCGCAGCAGCAACGGGTCGCTGTGCACCCACGCGCGGGTCCGCACATGGCGGAACTGCAGGCCGCGCGCCGCTGCCAGCACAGCGAACTCCTGCGCAAGCGGATCCAGTACGGTCGACAGCGCGAACGGGCGCGGATCGGCGACCAGTCCGCCGGCTTCCAGTCGCGAAATATCGAGCAGGCCCGACAGCAGGTCGTCGGTGGAATCCAGCGCACCACGAATCTGCCGCAGGAAGCTGTCGAGGAACTCCGATTCGAGGTGCTGCGACATGGCATCGGTCAGCAGCTGCGCCGCATGCAACGGTTGAATCAGGTCGTGGCCGACGGCGGTGAGGAAGCGTGTCTTGGCCACGTTGGCCCGCTCGGCCTCATGCACGGCCTGTTCCAGCCGGGCGGTGCGGTCCTGCACGCGGCGCTCCAGGGTTTCGTTGCTGCGTTTGAGCGCGTCCTCTGCCCGCCGGAAAGCGGTGACATCGGTGAAGGTGGCCACGTAGCCGCCACCGGGCATCGGGTTGCCGCGGATTTCAACGATGGTGTTGTCCGGGAAGATCCGCTCGGACAGATGCGGAGTGCCGCGCCGCATGTGTACCACCCGCCGTTGCAACGCCTTGTCGCGCGAGTCGCCGGGGGTGTCGCCGATCTTCAGCTGCCCCAACGCCCACGCCGTCAGGTTCGACACCGGCTGTCCCACCTGCAGCAGCTCCGGCGGGAACTTGAACAGCGCGGCATAGCGGCTGTTCCAGGCCACCAGCTGCAGCTGCGCATCGACCACGCTGATGCCCTGGCTCATGTTTTCCAAGGCGGCTTCCAGCAGGCGCTGGTTGAAGCGCAGTACCTGGGTGGCTTCGCCGACCGCACGGGTGACGGCGTCCAGCGGTGCAGCGCCACCATCGCGGGCCGCCTCCACCAGCAGGCGTGCCATGCCCGCACCGACCACGGCGGTCAGCTCGCGTTCGATGGCGGTGACTCGGTCGTCATCCAGCATCTGCCCGGCATGCCCGTCCATCAGTTGGCGTGCCCGTTCCTGGCCGAGGAAGCGACCGGCCGTCTTGCGCAACGATGCCGCGGCGACCGCGTCGCGTTGCCGTGGCATCGAGGGACGCACCGCACGCGACACCAGCACAACGGTGGCCAGGTTGACCGCCAGGCTTGCGCCCATGCTGATGGCGATATGGCCCGGCTGCATGCGC